>JAFUWR010000069.1 GCA_017471125.1 Clostridia bacterium
CCCATGCGGACCTCGCCGGGATGCTCGGAGCAGTACGCGATGTAGCCCGCCAGATCCTCGATGCCGTTGTCCGCGGCCCACTTGGCGTTCACCGTCACGCCCGCGGCGTCGGTGTTCACGCGGCACAGCGGATCGTAGTTCTCATAGGTGTAATCGGACATGTCCAGCGGCTTGTAGGTCGCCAGCTCGAAGGTGATCATGCCGAAGGTGTAGCCGTCCGGATCGGCGTCCGCGATGGCCTCGTGGCCCGTGACGCCCGAAGCGCCCGTGCGGTTGTCCACCGTCACGGTCTGGCCAAGCTGCTTCTCCAGCGCCGCCGTGAACGCGCGCAGGCAGCTGTCCGTGCCGCCGCCCGCGGACCAGGGGTTGATGGCCGTCAGGCCCTTGGTGGGATAGTCCGCGGCAAATGCCACAGACATCAGGCTCGCGGCCAGCAGCGCCGCCAACATCAGTGCGACCAGTTTCTTCATGGGTGTACCCTCCTTGTCTTGTGACCGCGTTTTCTTAGCGCGATCTTTCCCTTCAATTATTGCACATCATGGAAAAACTGTCAATATATAATGACAACAAATATCCTTATAATTTTTTGATGCGCAATGATCCCCCGCCCGCGCCCAAAACATGAAAAGACCCGGTCCTGCGACCGGGTCTTTCGTGAAGTGGAGCATACGAGACTCGAACTCGTGACCTCTACACTGCCAGTGTAGCGCTCTAGCCAACTGAGCTAATGCCCCATGTCTTGACGACGAGAGTTATTATAGCACAGCTCCGGGGATTTGTAAATACCTTTTCGACATTTTTCCCAAAAAAAGTTTTTGTAAAGGCCGACGGCGTCACAGTCTTTCAGCCGCGCCGTGACGGGGATTTCGGCGGGCATGCTCCACCGCCCGGGCGTGGAACTCCCCGGGTGCCAGCGCGTCAAAATACTCCCGCTGCCACTTTGTATAGTCGAAGCGCTCCCGTATCACCAGGGAGATGAACTCCTCGGCCTCGACGACGCCGAGCGTCTCGGTCAGGCACTCCATGCCGCGGGTCATCAGCTCCGTCATGCTCTTCGCCATCATTCTCCCTCCATTTCCGAAACGAACGCGATGGGGTCCACCAGCTTGATCCGCGGGTCGCGGTACTTGAGCAGCCGCGCGTCCGTGGAGATCAGGTACGCGCACCCGGCGTAGATCGCGGAGGCGGTATGGAAGGCGTCCTTTTCCTTGACGCCCGTCGCCATGATCTCCGCGGCCATCGGCGCGACGACGCCATCCCGCTCCACGCCCACATAGCCCTTCATGTTGGCCTCGATAAAGGCGGTGATCGACGCCCTCCGCATGGGGAAGGGATTCCTGCTTACCTCGTAATCCAGGGTATATGAGCCGATCAGGTCGTACCGACCCTCGGCGATCCACTTCTGGATGTGGAGCTTCGCCTGCGCCTCGAGGTTCACCTTCAACTGGGAAGGATCGTCGTAGGGCCGGTTGTAGCAGCACATGTCAAGATAGATCCGCATAAGGCACTTTCCCCTCCATCCCTATTCTATCACACCCGTCCCCGATTGACAACCCCCTCCCGCGGCATTATAATAGGATAGACAGGCGGGAGGTGAGGGCATGGCATCGGGCTTGAGGGCGAAGCTGAACGCCATAAGGTCGTCGGCCGCGCCCGCCGCGCCGCCGCGCAAAACGGGCGGCGTGATGGTCAAGGTAAGCCGCCTGCCGCTGGACCCGGCCATCGACGCGCTGTCGCCGGTGGGCCTTCGGCGCATGGGCTGGACGGGCGTGACCTTCGACCCCCGCCGCTGCCTGTTTATGGACACGGAGACCACGGGCCTGTCCGGCGGCGCGGGCACGGTGGCGTTCCTGGTGGGCGCGGGCTTCTGCGACGGCGACAGCTTCGTGGTGGAGCAGTACCTGATGCGGGAGTACGCCGACGAGCCGGAGCTGATCGACAGGCTCGCCCGGCGCATGGACGGCTTCGACGCGGTGTGCACCTTCAACGGCAGAAACTTCGACATGCCGCTGTTGCAGAGCCGCTTTACCATGTGCCGCATGCGCCACCGCTGGCGGGACCTGGACGACCTGGACCTGCTCTACCCGGCGCGCCGGGCGTGGAAGCTGCGCATCGGGAGCTGCCGGCTGAGCCGCATCGAATCGGAAATACTGGGCATGCCCCGGGAGGGCGACCTGCCGGGCAGCGAGGTGCCCGGGCGGTACTTTGAATTCCTCAAGACCGGGGACGAATCGCTGCTCACCGACATCATCGACCACAACCGGCAGGACATCGCCACGCTGGTGACGCTGCTCATAAGGCTGTGCGACATCAATGCCGCGCCGGAGAAGCTGTCCGACCAGCGGGACCTGTTCAGCATGGGCCGGAGCCTGGAGCGTCAGGGCGAATTGAAGCCCGCCCGGGAGCTCTACCACATCGCCGCCCTCCCCCGCCCCATGGGCACGCTGGCCGCGCTGACCGGCGAGCGCGTGGCGGGCATGGCGAACTGGCGGCAGTATCACATCCTGCGGCGCTCGGGCGACGTGGACGGGGCGATACACGTGTTGGAGCAGATGCTCCAGCGGCGGCAGCTCCCCGGCGAGGCGTGCGTGGCGCTGGCCAAGCTGTACGAGCATCACAAGAAGGACTACAAGCGGGCGCTTGGATACGCGGAGCAGGCCCGCCGCCACGGGGTCGATCCGGACGAGGTCGAGCGCCGGGCGGCGCGGCTCAAGCGGAAAATGGAGGAACGCGGACATGGGACTGTTTAGCGGCGCGAAGGCGCAGATCACTGGCCAGAAGGCCTATCGGGCGCACCTGTCGGCCAACGAGCTGGCCACCGAGGGCAAGCCGAAGGAGGCCGCGGCCAAGTACAAAGAGGTGCGGAAGCTCTACGAGGACGCCCTGGCGGGCGGGCCGCAGCCCCCGAACATCCGGATGGGCTACGCCATACTGCTGATGCGGCTGGGCGAGTTCGACCATGCCATGGAGGTCATGCAGCAGGTGCGGCTGGACAAGGCCCTCAAGGAGAGCGACTGGTTCGACCTGCGGCTCAACTACTCGGTGTGCCAGTGGCGCAAGGGCCAGCTCGACGAGGCCATCGCCACCGCCCGCCGCGCGGAGCAGGTCAAGAAGTGCGCGGCGCTGTACAACACGCTGGGCATGTACCTGGCCGAGAAGGCGGAGCGCACCGGCGACTTCGCCGAGGTCGAGGCCTTCAACCGGGAGGCCATGGACTACGACGACGAGGACCCCGGCGCGCTGGACAACATGGGCATGATGTACGAGGCCATGTCGAAGCACGCCGCCGACCCGGCCCCCCTGCGCGCGAAGGCCAAGGAATACTACGAGAAGGCCCACGCCGTCAAGCCCCGGCAGATCGCCACCATGTACGCCCTCGCCCGGATGTACCACGAGGACGGCCAGGACGACCTCGCCCGCAGGGCGCTGGAGCCCGCCGAAAACCTCTATTTCTCCGCCGTCTGCCCGGTGTCCGAACAGATGATGGACGATCTCAAGCGGGAATTGGGGATCGCGATCTGAAATTTAACGCATACGGATTTGACAACGCGCCCCACATGTGTTAAATTTATCGTGTATGTATGGAAAGCCATACGAACACCACATATTTGAAAGGAATGAATCAATATGAGCCAGTTGAAGGGCGCATGTATCATCGGTCAGTCCGGCGGCCCCAGCGCCGTCATCAACGCTTCCGCCTACGGCGCGATCAAGACCGCGCTGGAAAATGAGGACATCACCCAGGTCCTGGGCGCTCTGCACGGCATCAAGGGCGTGCTGAACGACGATCTGATCGACATGGGCAAGGAGGACCCCGCCGAGCTGGCCCACATGAAGTACACCCCCTCCTCCGCGCTGGGCTCCTGCCGCTACAAGCTGGCCGACCCCGACGTGGACGACACCGACTACAAGCGCATCCTCGAGATCTTCAAGAAGTACAACGTGCGCTACTTCTTCTACAACGGCGGCAACGACAGCATGGATACCTGCAACAAGATCAGCAAGTTCATGCTGAAGAACGGCTATGAGTGCCGCGTGATGGGCATCCCGAAGACCATCGACAACGACCTGTACGGCACCGACCATTGCCCCGGCTTCGCCTCCGCCGCCAAGTACATCGCCACCTCCGTCATGGAAGTGTACCGCGACTCCACCGTGTACGACAACGGCCAGATCACCGTGGTCGAGTGCATGGGCCGTCACGCGGGCTGGCTGACCGCCGCCGCGGCGCTGGCCAACTACGCCGGCGACGGCGCGGACATGATCTACCTGCCCGAGCGCGACTTCGACCTGGACGCCTTCACCGAGAAGGTCAAGGCCGTGTACGCCCAGAAGAAGAAGTGCCTGGCCGTGGTGTCCGAGGGCATCCACGACAAGGACGGCAAGTTCATCTCCGAGTACGGCAACGCCAACGCCGCCAAGGACGCCTTCGGCCACACCCAGCTGGGCGGCCTGGCCTCCTTCCTGGCCAACCACCTGAAGGCCGCCACCGGCGCGAAGGTCCGCGGCATCGAGCTGAGCCTGCTGCAGCGCTGCGCGTCCCACGCCGCGTCCCAGACCGACATCGACGAGTCCTTCGCCGCCGGCAAGGCCGCCGTGGACAACGCCGTCGCGGGCATCACCGACAAGATGGTCGGCTTCGAGCGCAGCTGCGACAAGGACGGCAAGTACGTCTGCAATATCAAGCTGTTCGATCTGACCGACGTCGCCAACACCGAGAAGAAGGTCCCGCTGGAGTGGATCACTCCCGACGGCGACGGCCTCACCAAGGACTTCATCGACTACGCGCTGCCGCTCATCCAGGGCGAGACCCAGCAGACCAAGGAGAACGGCCTGCCCCGCTTCGTCCACCTGGCCAAGGTCAAGGCCGAGCCGATCGCGTAACGACCCGCGAAAGCGCTCTTCCTCATTGGAAGGGCGCTTTTTTTAACTTATTTTTGTTAGCCCTATTGAATCTTGGCGGATTCTTTGTTATAATCATTAAGAAGTTAACTGTCTCTTAGCATCGGGAGGGATGTGGAAATGAACAAGATCCAGCGGGTGCGGGACAAGCTGGCCCGGGGCGGGCTGTGCTTCGGCACCCACTGCTCCACCACGGACGCGGACTTCTACGAGATGTGCGGGCTGCTGGGCTACGACTACATCTGGATCGACAACGAGCACGCGGGCATGACCCAGCCGATGATCAAGAACGCGATCATCGCCACCAACGCCAGCGGCTGCTGCGCGTTCGTGCGGGTGCCGGACCACCAGATGGCCCACATCAAGCCGGTGCTGGAGGTGGGGCCGGACGGCATCATCTTCCCGATGGTGAACACCGCCCAGCAGGCGCGGGACATCGTGTCCATCTGCACCTACCCGCCCAAGGGCACCCGGGGCTTCGGGCCGCTGCGGGCGGTGGACTACAACGTGATGGCCTTCGACGAGTACGTGAAGATCGTCAACAGCCGGACGCTGCTCTTGATGCAGTGCGAGACGGTGGAGGCCGTTCAGAACCTGGACGCCATCCTCGAGGTCGAGGGCGTGGACGCCATCATCTGCGGCCCCATGGACCTGTCCGCATCCGCGGGCCGTCTCGGGCAGTTCAAGGACCCCCTGATGGTCGAGCTGTTCGAGACCATCATCTCAAAGTGCAAGGCCCACCACAAGCCCTACGGCCTCTCCATCGGCATGGACCGCGACCTCATCCGCTTCTGGGCTGAGCGTGGCGCCAGCTTCCTGTCCATGGGCACGCCGCAGGACTACTTCCGAGAACTTAGTTTGGAAATGGTGGCTAATGTACGTGAATTGGAAGCAAGGCGGTAAACGAGAGTGAAGAGTGAAGAGTGGAGAGTTGGATGGTCGAAAGTATCTTTATCTCCACTCTCAACTCTAAAAAAAGATAAAGGAGGTAACGCCCAAATGTCCACCTCGAATGGCTTCATCGCCAACGTCAAGCGGGTGACGGAAACGCTGATCGACTGGATGTCGGTGATCCTGCTGACGGGCATCTTCATACTGGGCCTGTGCCAGGTGTTCTGGCGCTGGGTCCTGCGTGACCCGATCATCTGGTCGGAGGAGCTGATCCAGTTGACCTACGTGTGGATCTGCTACCTGGGCTGGACCATCGCGGAGCGCAAGGATTCCCACATCCGCATCACGGCGATATTGAACATGCTGCCCCAGGGGGCGCAGAAGTGGCTCCAGGCCTTCTGCCACGTGCTGTGCATCATCTTCTCGGCGCTGATGGTATATTACGGCATCAAGCTGGTGGGCGTGGGCATGAAGCGCACGGCGGTGTCCATCGCGCTGAACTACGGCCTGGTGTACGTGATGGGGCCGCTGTGCAACCTCATCATCATCTTCTACGAGATCGCGGGCCTGGTGGAGTGCCTGACCGTCGGGCCGCGGGACTATCGAGACAAAGGGGGCGATGAACAATGACGATCGCGCTGATCGTGTTCCTGGTGCTGCTGTTCACGGGCCTGCCCCTGTACGTCAACCTGGGGCTGACCTCCTTCCTGTACATGTTCCTGACCGGGGCCAACCCGATGACGGTGGTGCAGCGCATCACCCAGGCGTCGAACTCGTTCGCGATGATCGCCGCGCCGTTCTTCATCCTGATGGGCAACCTGATGAACACCGGCGGCGTCACGCGCAAGATGTTCCGCTTCGCCAATGAGATCGTGGGCAACGTGCCCGGCGGCATGGGCCACGCCAACGTGCTGTGCTCGGCGCTGTTCGCGGGCATGAGCGGCACGGCGGTGGCGGACGCCGGCGGCCTGGGCAACATCGAGATCGAGGCCATGCGCGAGATCGGCTACGACGACGACTTCTCCTGCGCCGTCACCGCCGCGTCCTCGGTCCTCGGCCCCATCATCCCGCCGTCCCTGCCGATGGTCATCATGGCGGTCACGGTGGGCGCGTCGGTGGGCCGCTGCTTCGTGGGCGGCGTCATCCCCGGCATACTGATCGCCGCGGCGCTGTGCATCCTGGTGGCCTACTACGCCAAGAAGCGCTGCTATCCCCGCAACGCCAAGCCCACCCTGCGCACGCTCTGGCTGGCCTTCAAGGACGCCTTTCTGGCGCTGCTGAGCCCCGTCATACTGTTCGCGGCCATCTACACCGGCATCGTCACCACCACCGAGGCGGCGCTGATCGCGGCGTTCTACTCGCTCATCATCGGCGTGCTGGCCTACAAGGACCTGAAGCTCAGGGACATCCCCAAGGTCATGCTCGCCACCTGCGAGACCACCGGCGTGGTGCTGTCCATCGTCATGGCGGCCAACATCTTCGGCTACATCCTCACCATCGCCCAGATCCCCCAGGCCATCACCGCGGTGCTGACGGGCATCCAGTCGAAGTTCGTGTTCCTGATCGTCATCAACCTCTTCCTGCTGTTCGTGGGCTGCTTCATGGAGGGCACCGCGGCCATACTGATCCTGGGCCCCATCCTCGTCCCCGCGATGATGCAGATGGGCGTCTCGGAGACCCAGGCGTGCCTCATCATGATCGTGAACCTGATGATCGGCGTCATCACGCCGCCCGTGGGCGTGGTGCTGTACGTCACCTCCAACGTGGCGAAGGTGTCCGCCAACCGGGTCATCAAGGCCACCGTGCCGTTCCTGATACCGCTGTTCATCGTGCTGCTCATCATCACCTTCGTCCCGGCAGTGACCAACTTCCTGCCGAACCTGGTGTACGGCGCGCCATAGTGGTTGATACGGTAATTCTTACCGTTCAAACGATAAACTACATTTCAAGGAGGACAACTACATGAAGAAGATCCTGGTTATGCTTCTGGCCCTGGTCATGGCGATCAGCATGCTGGCCTGCGCGAGCGCGGCGACCGAGCTCAAATGGGCTTCCGTCCATCCGCCGGAGCAGGTGGTCACCCAGATGATGATGCGCGCCATCGACGAGATCAACGAGAAGGCCGAGGGCATCCACATCACCGGCTATCCCAACGGCGTGCTCGGCGGCTCCTCCGACGTGGTCGAGGCCGTGCAGGAGGGCATGGTCGAGATCATCACCGAAGGCCCCGCCCAGTTCGGCACCTGGATCCCCAAGGCCTCCCAGGTCGAGGCGCCCTTCCTGTGGCAGTCGGTCGAGCACATGCAGAAGGCCCTGAACGGCGACTACAAGGACGTGCTGAACGAGCTGTTCGCGCAGGTCAACGTGCGCATCCTGGGCTCCTTCTACTACGGCACCCGCCAGCTCACCACCAACAAGCCCATCCACACCCTGGACGACCTCAAGGGCATGAAGATCCGCGTGCCGCAGGCCGAGCTGTACGTGAAGATGGTCGAGTCCTGGGGCGCCGCCGCCACCCCCATGAACATCAACGAGCTGTACATGGCCCTGCAGACCGGCACCGTGGACGGCCAGGAGAACCCGCTGACCACCTTCGAGAGCTACAAGTTCTACGAGGTCGTCAAGAACGTGGTGCTGACCAACCACATCATCTGCCCGAACATGATCTTCATGAACGCCGACGTGTGGAACAGCCTGTCCGAGCATGACCAGCAGGTCGTGCAGGAGGCCGTCGACGCCGCCGTCGCCTGGCAGGACGAGCAGATCATCGAGGCCGAAAAGACCCTGGCCGACAAGCTGGCCAGCGAGTACGGCTGCGAGATCATCACCCCCGACGACACCATCCGCGACGCCACCATCCCCTACATCCAGCCCCTCATCGAGGACTGGGACCTCATCCAGTCCATGGCCTGACACCCCGTCATGCCCCACGGCGCGCGCGGCCTCCGCGCGCGCCGTCCTTCTCCTGTTCCCTGTTCCCTGTTCCCTGTTCCCTCGATTCCTTGTAAAATTGCCGCGCGGGGCTTGACATTTCCCCTCCCGGTATGTATAATAATATCTGGTCATGCGGTCGTGGCGGAATAGGCATACGCGCACGTTTGAGGGGCGTGTGGGAGACCGTACGGGTTCAAGTCCCGTCGACCGCACTTGATAAGCACGCAAGCTTGTAACAGGGCTTGCGTGCGTTTTTATGTTTTGGGGATGGAAGGGGCGCGGTCACACCGCGTCCCTTTGTTCCGCTTCGGGCATCGGGTCGCGATGCGCCTCGCCCCAATCACACATGGCGTCGAGGATGGGCATCAAGGACCTGCCCTTCTCGGACAGGAAGTATTCCACCTTCGGCGGCACCTGGGGATATTCCTTCCGCACGATCAGGTCGTCCGCCTCCAGCTCCTTCAAGGTGTCGCTCAGCATCTTGTGGGTGATGTTGCCCAGCGTGCGCTTGATCTCGCTGTAACGCATGACCTCGTACTCCTCCAGCCAGTAGAGGATGATGAGTTTATACTTGCCCGACAGCACCCTCATGGTGTAGCCGAAGCCCCGGCCCGCGATCAGCGTGCCCTCCAGATTGCAGCCTCGCATGACTCTCCCTCCCATGCTCACTTTTTTGATAGTATCTATTAAAAAAGTGCGTTCTTGACCAATCCAAAGTTTATGCTACAATGATAGCGAAAGGCGCGGCAAATGTCAAGTCCGCCCGAAAAAAATTGCGGAGGGATCGCCATGAACAGGACCAGCATCAAGGATTACAGTGAGATCA
>JAFUWR010000002.1 GCA_017471125.1 Clostridia bacterium
ACCCGGCCCACCATCTGCAGGGCCTCCGCCGGGATGTAGCGCGTGCCCCGCAGGCCCGCGCCCACCCATATGCCGTCGAGGCGCTTCAGGTCCCCGGACAGCTCGCCCCGGAGCATCCGCCCCACGCGCCGTCCCCGGCACACCACCGGCATGCCCGCCATGCCCCGCAGCTTCCGCACGCAGCCTCGCCTCCTTGCGCCCGCATCAGTAGTTTTGTCGATGGCGGCGGAGATGTTGCATGGGAACTTTTGTCGATGACGATCCTACTCCCTAAATATATGCGCTATAACTATTGCACATACGTCCAATATATGTTACAATATTATTAAACAAGCAACGAATTTCGACCGAAGCGCGTCAAAAGGGTGTCGCGACGGCGCGCAGGCCATCGTTGACACACTATCGACAGCTTCACCACAGAATCGACACACATCCGTGATAGCATAGACCTGTGACCCAAGGAGGTATATATAATGGAAGAAAATCGAGCCGGATATAAGATATTGGTGGCGGACGACGACCCGAACGTCCATCAGTCCCTGAACGCCTACTTCCGCCGGGAGGGGTACCAGATGATCTCCGCCTACGACGGCGAGCAGGCGGTGCAGCAGGCGCGGCTCCAGCGGCCGGACATGATGATATTGGACATCATGATGCCGGGGATGGACGGGCTGATGGTGTGCCGGGAGGTGCGCAAGACCTCCAACGTGCCCATCATCATGCTGACGGCCAAGGGCGACGAGTTCGACAAGCTGCTGGGCCTGGAGATGGGCGCGGACGACTACATCACCAAGCCCTTCTCGCCCCGGGAGGTGCTGGCCCGCGTCAAGGCCGTGCTTCGGCGCATCCGGGAGATGCGGGAGGAGGACAAGTCCGCCCATCTGGTGATCGCCAACCTCGAGATCGACATGAACGCCTTCACCGTCAAGCTGAACGGCAAGCCCATCCCGTGCACGCCCAAGGAGACGGAGATCCTGTGGACGCTGGCCAGCAACCCCGGCATGGTGTTCAGCCGGGAGCACATGCTTCAGAGCATCTGGGGCTACGACTTCCTGGGCGACACCCGCGCCGTGGACAGCCACATCAAGCGCATCCGCGCCAAGCTGTGCACCGAGGACAACGGCTGGGACATCAAGACCGTGTGGGGCGTGGGCTACCGCTTCGAGGTGGCCGGGGCCGAGCAAGCGTAAGCGCGTATGTTCTTCAAGAAGTACCGCAGCATGATGGGCATCGGCGCAAAGACGCTGCTGAGCCACATCGCGCTGGCGCTGTTCGTGGCGGTGCTGTCGGGGGTGCTGAGCTACGTGCTGACGACCCAGTACGTGCGCGACACCCGCATCGACGATCTGGCCCGCAAGGCCGAGCACATCGCCGAGAGCATGCGCACCGCGTCGTTGGAGGAGGGCATCAAGCCCAAGCGGCGCATGGTGCGCGTCTACCAGAACCTGACCGAGGCCCGCGTGTTCTTCCTGGAAAGCGGGCCGGAGAAGCCGCGCCTGTGGCAGTACGCCGACATCCAGGCCCCGGATGCCTCGGAGGACGACCTCCAGTGGGTGGACATCATCAGCGCCGTGGACCTGCAATTCTTCACCCGCGTGCTGGGCGGGGAGACGCTGTCGGCGCTCCAGCAGTTCGAGTTCGCCCAGGGCGTGGTGCTGTTCGCCGGCGCGCCCATCAAGGACGAGAGCGGCGCGGTGCTGGGCGGCGTGGTGCTGGCCCAGCCCGTGGACCAGCTCCACCGGCTGTCCCGGACCATCGGCTTCATGCTGGCGCTGGTGGTGAGCATTTCCCTGCTGCTGGCGGTGGGTCTGGCGAATTTGCAGACCCGCCGTTTGGTGCTGCCCATCCAGAAGCTCACCCGGGCCGCGCGGCGCATGACCGACGACAGCGACTACCTCGAGCGCATCACGGCCCTGCCCAACGACGAGATCGGCGACCTGGGCCGCGCCATGAACAGCATGACCGCCCGGCTGATGGACACCATCAAGAACCTGCGCAAGGAGCGCGACAAGCTGGAGGTGGTCATCTCCGGCATCGGCGAGGGGCTGATCGCCGTGGACCGCAAGGGCTTCATCGTCCACTCGAACCCGGTCTTCCTCGAACTGATGGAGATCGACGGGCTGGACGGCCTGTGGGAGTCCGAGGACGCCAACATCACGGCCTTGAAGGACATGCTCAAGCGCTGCATCGACACCGGCGAGGCCGAGGACATGCACTGGACCAACCACTCGGGCCGCGCGCTGTACGCCGGGGCGTCGCCGCTGTCCGACGAGGGCGGCATACTGGGCACGGTCTGCCTGCTCCGGGACGTGTCCGAATCCGTGCGCATGGAGCAGCTTCGGCGCGACTACGTGGCGAACATCTCCCACGAGCTGCGCACGCCGCTGACCGGCATCCGGGGCATGGTGGAGCCGCTGATCGACGGCTGCATGGAGTCCGAGGAGGAGCGCATGGACAGCTATCGGGTCATCCTCCGGGAGACCATACGGCTCGAAAAGCTGGTGGGCGAGATGCTGGACATGTCCCGCCTCCAGGACGGCCGGGTCAGCGTGGAGGTGGAGCCGCTGGAGCTGCCGGGCATCCTCGAGGCCGCCGCCCGGAGCATGCGGCAGATCGCCGTGGACGCCGGGGTGGCGCTGGACGTGGAGACCGACGGCAGCCCCTTGCAGTGCATGGGCAACGAGGACCGCATCACCCAGGTGCTGGTGATACTGATGGACAACGCGCTGAGCTTCACCCCCGCCGGCGGCACGGTGACCGTCTACGCCAGGGACGACGGCGAGCAGGTGGCCGTGGGCGTCCGGGACACCGGCTGCGGCATCGAGCCCAAGGACCTGCCCATGATCTGGGAGCGCTTCTACAAGGCCGACCGCTCCCGCATGCGCACCACCGGCACCGGCCTCGGCCTCTCCATCGCCAAGCTCGTGGTCGAGCTCATGGGCGGCGAGATCGGCGTCAAGTCGGAGCCCGGCAAGGGCGCGGACTTCACGTTCACGCTGAAAAAATGACGATCCGAAGGATCGCCATTTTTCAATGGGGAATGGGGAATGGGAAATGGGAAATGGAGTTACCCGTCGTAGGGGCGGCGTTGCGCCGCCCGCATCGGCTCCCCTTTTGTAAGGGGAGCTGTCAGCGAAGCTGACTGAGGGGTTGTCATGCTCTATGAAAGGATGTATTTCTCCAATTCTATAGCGCTGTCGAAATGATGCTTGATCTCTACCTCCGGCAGCTCCTCCCGCGTGCGGTAGCCCCAGGACACCCACGCGCCGTCGATGCCGGCGTTTCGGGCGGTGAGCACGTCCGCGTCGCCGTCGCCGACGTACAGGGCGCGCTCGGGCGGCACGTCCAGCGCGGCCATGATGCGCCGCGCGCCTTCGGGGTCGGGCTTCTTGGGGATGTCGGGCTGCTCGCCCAGCACCAGGTCGACGAGGCCGGGGAAGTGCGCCGCGCACAGCAGCCTGGACGCCTCGTCCACCTTGTTGGAGTTGACGGCGATCCTGACGCCCCGGTCGTGCAGGCGACGCAGCATGTCGACGACGCCGGGATAGGGCAGGGTCTTGACGTTGACGTTTTCCAGGTAGATGGCCTTGAACCGCGCGAGCACCCGCGCCGCAACGTCGTCCCCGGCGCTCTCGGGCAGCGCCCTGCGGATGAGCCGCGCCACGCCGTTGCCGATGAAGCGCCGCACGTCGTCCCGGTCGCGGCCGGGATAGCCCGCCTCCCGCAGCGCGGCGTTGCAGGCGTCCGCCAGGTCGTCCAGCGTGTTCAGCAGCGTGCCGTCCAGGTCGAAGATGATGAGATCGTATTTCATGTCCGCGTCCCCCGGTCTTTATTTGACATCAATATAGCACCATAGCATGAATACCCCGCGCCGTTTCGGCTAAAATTGAGTTACGCGGGTGACATTGGCATGACTTTGTCGTGTCCGCGTTGAAAAAAAGGCGGGCATGTGATAGAATATATGCTGTCAAAATGTAATGATTTACGCCGCGCCCGCGTATAGTCGAAACATGGGCGGCGGCACGGAGTTTGGCATGGAGGCATACAGGTATCTGGCGGCGCTGTACGACCAGCTCATGGACGACGTGGACTACGACGGCTGGGCGGCCTATTATATGAAGCTGCTCGACCGGGCGGGCGTTGTGCCCGCGCGGCTGTGCGACTGCGCCTGCGGCACGGGCGCGCTGTCCGTGCGGTTCGCGGCGATGGGCGCGCAGGTGACGGGCGTCGACGTTTCCGGCGAGATGCTGGCCGTGGCCCAGGACCGGGCGCGGGAACGGGGCGTGCGGGCGATGTTCGTGGAGCAGGACATGTGTGAATTGCGGCTCCCCCGGCCCGTGGACGCGCTCGTCTGCGCCTGCGACGGCGTGAACTACCTGCTCGACGACGACCGGCTCAACGCCTTCTTCGCCCGGGCGTTCGCCTCCATAAAGCCCGGCGGGGCGCTGGCCTTCGACGTGTCCTCGGCCTACAAGCTGGAGCGCGTCCTGGGCGACGGCTTCTTCGGCGAGGAGCGGGACGACGTGGCCTACCTGTGGTCGAACAGCTTCGACCCCGAAGCCCGGACGGTGACCATGGACCTGACGTTCTTCATCCGCAGGCCCGACGACCTGTACCGCCGCGTCACCGAGACCCACGTCCAGAAGGCGCACGAGGTCGGTCATCTTACCGAACTCCTCGCGCAGAACGGCTTTGATAATATAGAAGTGTTCGGCGACAGGACCTTCGACGCGCCGAAGCCGGACGAACAGAGGATACATTTCCTGGCAAGAAAACGATAGGAGAAGACCGAAATGAGTATAACAAGCCGCGACGGCATACTGCATATATCCCTGATGGGCGGGCAGGCCCGCGCCATACTGATCGAATCCACGGCCATGGTCCAGGAGGCCAAGCGCATCCACGGGCTGTCGAAGATCGCCTCGGCGGCGCTGGGCCGCACGCTGACGGCCACGGCCATGATGGGGTCGATGCTCAAGGGCAGGGACGAGAGCGTCACCGCCTCCATCAAGGGCGGCGGTCCCATCGGCACGGTGCTGGCCGTGGCTAACGACCGCTGCGAGGTCAAGGGCTACGTGGGCAACCCCGCCATCGACCTGCCCCGCACGGGCAAGAAGCTGCCCGTGGGCGCGGCGGTGGGCAAGGATGGCCGCCTCACCGTCATCAAGGACATGCACCTGCGGGAGCCCTACGTGGGCCAGGTGAACCTGGTGTCCGGCGAGATCGCCGAGGACTTCGCCATGTACTTCACCGCCTCGGAGCAGACGCCGTCGCTGGTGTCGCTGGGCGTGCTGGTGTCGGACGAGAAGGTCGAGTCCGCGGGCGGGCTGATCGTGCAGGTCATGCCGGGCGCGAGCGAGGCCGCCATCAAGTCGATAGAGGCCAGCGCCGGGATGTTCATGGACATTTCGGGCACAATGAAGGAATACCATCTGGAGGGCGCGGTCAATCAGCTCCTGTTGCACCTCGAGCCGGAGGTGCTTCAGCGCCGGGACACCCGGTACGCCTGCGATTGCAGCCGCGCGCGGGTGGAGCGGGCGCTCATCACCCTGGGCAGGGACGAGATCGAGGACATGATCGCCACCCAGCACGGGGCCCAGGTGGACTGCCATTTCTGCAACAAGCGCTACGCTTTCAGCGAGGATGAGCTTCGGGCGCTGCTTGACGCCGCGACGGCTCGGGAGGATCAATGAGCAAGATTCCAAAGGTCGTATCGTTTGACCGCTCGGCGGCGTACCTGCACCACCGGGCGATGATGAACCGCCGGGACAACCGCCACGTGGACGCCCTGGAGCTGATGCGCCGGGCGGTGGAGGCCCAGCCGGAGAACAGCGAGTACCGGCTGGACCTGGCCGAGCTGCTGTGCGAGATGGGCTGCCATCGCCAGTCCTCCCGGCTGCTGCTGGACATGCTGTCCGAGCGCGACGCGCCCAGCGAGTGCTTCTACGGGCTGGCGCTGAACCAGCTCGGCATGAACGACATCAACGGGGCGCGGCAGTCGCTGAGCATCTACCGCAAGCGCGACCCCAAGGGGGCGCACTACGAGGACGTGAGCCGCCTGTCCGAGGAGCTGGACTATTACGCCAGCGCGTCGCGGCCCGTCAGCCGCCGCCTGAACCGGGCGCTGGGCATCGCCAACCGCGCCTGCGACGCCATGCGCGCGGGCGACGCGGCCAAGGCGTGCCGACTGTTTGAAAAGACCCTCGACATGGAGAGCGAGCAGTGCGAGATGCGCGCGCTCTACGCCATGTCGCTGTTGATGGACGGTCGGGAGGCCGACGCCCGCCGGG
>JAFUWR010000070.1 GCA_017471125.1 Clostridia bacterium
AAGGACGTGAATAAGAGCTACGACTACACGAGACGCCACAACCTCTGCGCCGTCATCACGGACGGCTCGGCGGTGCTGGGACTGGGCGACATCGGCCCCGAGGCCGGCATGCCGGTCATGGAGGGCAAGTGCGTGCTGTTCAAGTCCTTCGGCGACGTGGACGCCTTCCCGCTGTGCGTCAGATCCAAGGACGTGGACGAGATCGTCAACACCATCTACCTGATCTCCGGCTCCTTCGGCGGCATCAACCTCGAGGACATCGCCGCCCCGCGCTGCTTCGAGATCGAAAAGAAGCTGAAGGAAAAGTGCGACATCCCGATCTTCCACGACGACCAGCACGGCACCGCCATCATCACCCTGGCCGGCCTCATCAACGCGCTCAAGGTGGTGGGGAAGAAAAAGGACGAGATCAAGGTCGTCACCAACGGCGCGGGCGCCGCGGCCACGGCCATCACCAAGCTGCTGATCTCCTACGGCATCAGGAACGTCATCATGTGCGACCGCGCGGGCGCGATCTACGAGGGCCGTCCGAAGAACATGAACCCCTTCAAGGAGGAAATGGCGAAGCTGACCAACCCCGACAACGTCTCCGGCACCCTGGCCGACGTGCTGGTGGGCGCGGACGTGTTCATCGGCGTCTCCGCGCCGGGCACCGTCACCACCGAGATGGTCAGGACCATGAACAAGGACGCCATCATCTTCGCCTGCGCCAACCCGACCCCCGAGATCTTTCCCGAGGACGCCAAGGCGGGCGGAGCGCGGGTCATCTCCACCGGCCGCAGCGACTTCCCGAACCAGATCAACAACGTGCTGGCCTTCCCCGGCGTGTTCCGCGGCGCGTTCGACGTGCGGGCCAGGGACATCAACGAGGAGATGAAGATCGCCGCCGCCTACGCGCTGGCGAACCTGATCTCCGACGACGAGCTCAACGAGGAGTACATCATCCCCGCGCCCTTCGACCCCAGGGTCAAGGACGCCGTCGCCAAGGCCGTGGCCCAGGCGGCGCGGGACACGGGCGTGGCCCGCATTTGACAAGGATCATTTTTGAAGGAGGATACTATATGAAGAACCGTATCTGGGCGCTTATCGTCGCGGCCGCGATGCTGCTCAGCCTGGCCCCCGCCGCGCTGGCGGACGCCGTCACCGGCACCGGCACCGCGCAGGGCTTCGGCGGCGACGTGACCGTCACCGTCACGCTGGAGGACGGCGTGATCACCAACGTGGAGGCCGTGGGCGACAGCGAGACCGACGGCATCGGCAAGAACATCATCAACGAGTGGCCCCAGGCGTTCGTGGACGCCAACGGCATCGTGGACACCTATTCCGGCGCGACCTTCGCCATGGTGACCCGCCCCGCCTTCATCGAGGCCACCCAGAAGGCCCTGGAGGCCGCGGGTGTGAACCCCGACGACTACATGCGCAACTTCGAGGAGGAGGCCGAGGAGGACCTGGCCCTCGAGGCCGACGTGGTCATCGTGGGCGCGGGCGGCGCGGGCATGACCGCCGCCATCGTGGCCGCGGACGCGGGCATGGACGTGGTGCTGCTGGAGAGCCAGCCCGCCGTGGGCGGCAACTCCGTCAAGTCCACCGGCGGCATGAACGCCGCCAAGACCGCCTACCAGGACAACAACGAGTTCGGCGAGACCGCCGGCGTCGAAAAGACCCTGGCCACTGCCGCCGAGTCCTGGGCCGACAACGAGACCGTCACCGCCCTGGCCGCGAAGGTGCAGGAACAGTGGGACGCCTACCAGGCGAACCCCGAGGGCTACTTCGATTCCACCGAGCTGTTCGCCCTGGACACCATGATCGGCGGCAAGGGCCTGAACGACATCGACCTGGTGGAGACCCTGGTGAACAATACCGCCGACGCCATCGACTGGCTGGCGACCCAGAACATCAACCTGACTGACGTGGCCTCCTTCGGCGGCGCGTCCGTCAAGCGCATCCATCGCCCCCTGAACGACGAGGGCAAGGTGGTCTCCGTGGGCGCGTACACCGTGCCGCTGCTGGAGGAAGCCGTGAAGGCCCGCGAGAACATCGCGCTGCTGACCGACACCACCGCCACCGAGATCCTGGTGGACCAGGACGGCGCGGCCTGCGGCGTCGCGGCCACCGGCAAGACCGGCAACGCCGTCACCGTGGCGGCTGACGCCGTGGTGCTGACCACCGGCGGCTTCGGCGCGAACCTGGACATGGTCGTGCAGTACGCGCCCCAGCTCGAAGGCTTCATGACCACCAACGCCTCCGGCATCCAGGGCCAGGGCATCGCCATGGCCGTGGCGCTGGGCGCCGACACCGTGGACATGGAGCAGATCCAGATCCATCCCACCGTCCAGGCCGACACCGCCTCCCTCATCACCGAGGGCCTGCGCGGCGACGGCGCGATCCTCGTCAACGCCAACGGCGAGCGCTTCATCGACGAGGTCGGCACCCGCGACGTGGTGTCCGCCGCCGAGATCGCCCAGCCCGATTCCTTTAGCTGGCTGATCGTGGACCAGAAGATGGTGGACGCCTCCTCCGTCATCCAGGGCTACATCAACCGCGGCCTGATGTTCTCCGGCGACACCTACGAGGCCCTGGCCGCCGAGCTGGACATCCCCGCCGACGCCTTCGCCGCTACGATGGATACCTGGAACGGCTATGTGGCCGAGAAGAGCGACCCCGACTTCGGCCGCACCTCCTTCGCCCAGCCGCTGGACACCGCGCCCTTCTACGCCGTGAAGGTCACCGCCGGCATCCACCACACCATGGGCGGTCTGAAGATCGACACCCAGACCCACGTCATCGACACCGATGGCGCGATCATCCCCGGCCTGTTCGCGGCGGGCGAGGTCACCGGCGGCGTCCACGGCGGCAACCGCCTGGGCGGCAACGCCGTGGCTGACTTCGTCGTGTTCGGCCGCATCGCCGGCGCCGAGGCCGCAGCCTACGCCGCCGAGCTCGCCGATACCCTGGCCCCCGCGGCCTAACGCGCCGCAAAAAAACCGCCCGCGAGGGCGGTTTTTTGTTGGAGGCAGTAGGGAGTAGGGGGACACGTTGAGGCGCTATGCCTTCCCCTTCAGGGGAAGGTGGCCGAGCGTAGCGAGGTCGGATGAGGTCGTCCCCCGTAGGGGCGCTGCCCCCAGCGCCCGCCAGGCTCCCCTGCGCAGGGGGAGCTGTCAGCGAAGCTGACTGAGGGGGCGGCGTTGCGCCGCCAGCCTGTGCGTATATTGCCATGTTTGCGGTCAACTATCCTCCGGGGGCACAAGGCCACCTTTAGTAAAGGTTGCCTTTTTCCCCCGTACCCCCTTTTGTCATCCAAACTTACCTTAGTACGAATACGTGCCTTTGCTCGTCTCCCTTGCCTCCCCTCTCAGGGGAGGTGGCAGCCGCAGGCTGACGGAGAGGTCGTTACCAGAATAAAACATAACAGGTTCAAAGACTGTAAGACAATTCCCCCTCCCGCCGTCTTGGACGGCGGGAGGGGGAATGCATATCAGCTTGGTTGGATTTAGCCGGCCTTCTTGCGGCTGCGCAGGAAGTCGGTGTACACGGCCAAGAGGATGACCGCGCCCTTGATGATGTACTGCCAGTCGGAGTTGACGCCCAGCAGGTTCAGGCCGTTGTTCAGTATGCCGATGATCAGCACGCCGATCAGGGTGCCGCCCAGCTTACCGGAGCCGCCGGACATGGAGGTGCCGCCGACGACGACGGCCGCGATGGCGTCCATCTCCGCGCCGTCGCCGGAGGTGCAGGTGCCGGCATAGAGGCGGGAGGCGATGGTGATGCCCGCGAGGCCGGCCATCAGGCCGCTGAAGGAGAACACCACGAACTTGACCTTGGCGGTGGAGATACCGGAGAACTTGGCGGCGGTGTCGTTGCCGCCCACGGCGTAGATGTGCCGCCCGATGCGCGTTCGGTTCAGGAACAGCACCGACACCACGAACACCACGAACATGGTGATGACCGGGGTGGGCACGCCCGCCACGTTGCCCGCGCCCAGGAACTTCCAGGCGTCGGTCATGCAGCGGATGGGCTTGCCGCCGGAGTACACGTAGGCGATGCCCTTGGCGATGTTCATGGAGGCCAGGGTGACGATGAAGGGCGGGATCTGGGTCTTGGCGATGACCAGGCCGTTCAGCAGGCCGAACACCACGCCGGACAGGATGGCGATGAGGATGCCCACGATCTCGGGCATGCCGTGCCACACCACCGCCGCCGCGCCCAGCACGCCGGACATGGCGATGATGGAGCCGACGGACAGGTCGATGCCGCCCAGTATGATGACCATGGTCATACCGCAGGCCAGCATCAGGTTGGTGGAGGACTGGCGCAGCACGTTGAAGATGTTGTTCTTGGTCAGGAACGTGCTATGGGTCCTGGGGAAGATGTACAAAAACAGGATCATGATCGCCAGCGCGAGGATGATGCCCAGGTTGTCCTTGAAATACCGTTTGATGCTCGTCATGCTTTTACCCCTCCTGCCGTCTCCAGGGTGGCGAGCTTCATGATCGCCTCCTGGCTCACGTCTTCATAGTCGATGCAGCCGGTGATCCGGCCGTCGTACATCACGTACACGCGGTCCGCCATGTTGATGATCTCGGGAAGCTCCGAGGAGATCATGATGATGGACACGCCCTGCTTGGTCAGCTCGTTCATGATCTCGTAGATCTCGGCCTTCGCGCCGACGTCCACGCCGCGGGTGGGCTCGTCCAGGATCAGCAGCTTCGGATGGGTGGCCAGCCAGCGGCCGATCATCACCTTCTGCTGGTTGCCGCCGGACAGGTTCGTGACCGACTGCTCGTGGGAGGGGGTCTTGGTGTGCATCTTGTCGATGTACTCCTGGGTGATCTCCGTCTCCCGCTTGGAATTGACCACCAGCTTGTTGATGAACTCGTGCAGGACCTCGATGGTGGAGTTGAAGGCCACCGACTGCACGTGGTACAGGCCCTCCACCTTGCGGTTCTCCGGCACCAGGGAGATGCCGTGCTTCATGGCGTCCACCGGCGTCTTGATGCTGATCGTCTGGCCGTCCATGGTGACGGTGCCCTTGGAGCCCCGGGTCAGGCCGAACACGCACTGCATCGTCTCGCTGCGGCCCGCGCCGACCAGCCCGGCGAAGCCCACGATCTCGCCCTGCCGCACCTCGAAGGACACGTCGTTGACGCGCTTGTGGTGGGTCTTGCCGTCGTCGATGTGCTCGCACTTGAAGATCACCGGCGTGTTCTTCACGTGGTCGCGGGTGTAGTAGTTGGAAAGCTCGCGGCCGACCATCATGGCGATCAGCTCGTCGCGGGGCGTCGTGGCCACCTCGCGGGTGCCCACGTAGGTGCCGTCGCGCAGCACGGTGACCCGGTCGCAGACCTCGTTCAGCTCGGACATCTTGTGGCTGATGTAGATGATGCCGACGCCCTGCTTCGCCAGGCCGCGCATGATGTCGAAGAGCTGCTCCACCTCGCGGTCGGAGATGGAGGAGGTGGGCTCGTCCATGACCAGTATCTTGCAGTTGAAGGAGATGGCCTTGACGATCTCCACCATCTGCTGCTGGGCGATGGACAGGTCGTAGACCTCCGAGGCGGCGTTGATGCCCAGGTTGAACTTGTCCAGCATCTTCTGGGACTCGGCCACCATCCTGCGGGTGTCCACGCCGAACTTGCCCATGGGCTCCCGGCCCAGGAAGATGTTCTCCGCCACGGTCATGTGGGGCACCTGCACCAGCTCCTGGTGGATGATGGAGATGCCGTTGTCCCGGGCGGCGTTGACGCCGTCGATGGTCACGGGCTTGCCGTCGATCCTGATCTCGCCCTCCTCGGCGATGTAGATGCCGCCGAGGACCTTGATCAGGGTCGATTTGCCCGCGCCGTTCTCGCCCAGCAGCGCGTGGATCTCGCCGGCCTTGAGCTGGAAGTCCACGTTTTGCAGCGCCTTGACGCCGGGGAAGGATTTCGAGATGTTTTTCATTTCGAGCAGGAATTCGCTCACTGACTCTCACCACCAATTACGTAATGGGAATGGGGAATTGGGAATGGGGAATGAATGGCCGAAAAACGATTTCAATCCCCATTCCCAATTCTCAATTCTGAAAGAGGGCTTTGCCCTCGGTGAGAACAAAGCCCTGGTTCCAACACTGACTCTGTTGAGCAGCGCGCGTCGGCCTACGGCTTATTGCCAGCCGCCGTTGTTGTACTCTTCGATGTTGTCAGAGTTGATCATGAAGGTCTCGATGGGATAGCGGGACTCGACTTCCTCGCCAGCCTTCCACTGATAGTACAGCTCGGCGATGGTCTTGCCGATGGTCATGGGGGACTGGGCGCCGGTGCCGGTGACCTTGCCCTCCGCGATCAGGGCCTTGATGTCGGGGGAGCCGTCAACGCCGTAGATCAGGGCGCTGGACTGAGCGGCCTCGGCGGCAGCCTGGGCGCCCAGGGCGGTGGGATCGTTGCCGCCGAAGATGGCGACGGCGTCGGGATGGGCGGTCAGGGCGTCGGTGCCGTTCAGGTTGCCCTGCTCCTGGTTGCCCATGCAGTCGATCTGGGAAACGACCTCAAAGCCGTGACCCTCGATGGCGGCCAGGAAGCCGTCGGTGCGGTCCACGACGGACTGCATGGTGGGAGAATCCAGCACGATGATGGGGCCGCCGTCCGGGCACTTCTCGACCAGGTCGAGGCCGCAGACGTAGCCGGCGTTGTAGTTATCGGAACCCGCGTAGGTGACCAGCTTGTCCATGTCGGTCACTTCGGTGTCGAAGCCGAACATCGGGATGCCGGCAGCCTGCAGGGCGTCCAGCGCGGGGGTGATGCCGTCACGGTCAACGGGGTTGATGAACATGGCGACGATGCCCTGGTTGATCAGGTCCTCGACCAGGTTCAGCTGCTTCTCGTTGCTGTTCTGGGGATCCAGGGAGATCAGCTCGTCGCCGTTGGCCTCGACGACCTCGCGGATGGAGCCCTCCAGCGCGACGAAGAAGGGGTTGGTGCCGTCCATGCAGGTATAGCCGATCTTCTCGGCCATAGCCGCGGTGCAGCCGAGCACCATTGCCAGCGCCAGTACGAGTACGAGAACTTTCTTCATGGGTCAGTTCCTCCTTTTTATTTCCAACAGGCAGAGGCGCCTGTCAGTGATCCTTAATAAGTGTGTCCGAAAGGTTATCTTCTCAACATACTTATTATAGATTCATCCGCGGGATTTGTCAATACGAATTTTCAGATGGGGACAAAAATCCTCACTTGAAATCCCGCCGTATATGGATTATAATAGTAGCATCATCCGCCTGAAAGGATCGTGCCCTATGAAGAGATTTCGCCCCTACTGCTCCGGGTACATCGTGCTCTACGTGCTGATCGCGCTGAGCATCGCCGATGCCTGCTATACCCTCTACGGCCAGGTCACCGGCAACCTCAACGAGTACATCCAGAGCTTCTCCTTCTTCTCCTACCTGATCTGCCTGATGGGCATCGCCTACGGCTCGATCTACGCCCGCGCCCAGGTCGCCATCGACGAGAAGAACCTCCGCCTGGCCTGGCCGGCCTACGTCCAGCCCGCCGAGGGCGCGAAGCGCGCCATGATCCTCTTCCGGCAGGGCTCCACCGACATGAAGCTCATCGACAAGACCTTCGCCCTCGATAAGATCGAGCGCTACGGCTACGTGGACGACCTGGGCTTCTCACGGG
Source organism: Clostridia bacterium (assembly GCA_017471125.1). Taxonomy (GTDB): domain Bacteria; phylum Bacillota; class Clostridia; order Christensenellales; family Aristaeellaceae; genus UBA2862. The sequence continues at coordinate 7,650 of JAFUWR010000070.1, forward strand.
TGGACAAGTCCAACGCCGACGAGAAGTCCCCGCTGTTCAAGGTCAAGGAGGTCTGCTTCCTCACCACCGACAACAAGCGTTACCACATGAACGCCGGCATCTACAATAAAAAGCAGCTCAAGGAGATGTTCACCCTCATCCGCGACCGCTCCGGCGTCGCCCCCGAGGGGAGCCTGGCCGAGGTGCTGGAATAATTGCAAATGTAAACACGAAAGACCGCCCTGCGCATCGCATGGCGGTCTTTCATATTCCCATTTGAAGAAGGTGGGATGGGGTCGGCATCTGCTTGATCGTTCATCACTATGTTTGCGGTCAACCATCCTCCGGGGGCACAAGGCCACCTTTAGTAAAGGTTGCCTTTTTCCCCCGTAACCCCCTTTTTCTATCCAAACATACCTTGGCGCGTCAGCCAAAAGCCTTCCCCTTTGGGGAAGGTGGCGCGAAGCGCCGGATGAGGTCCCCGGGCGGGCGCCGCAACGGCGCCCCTACGGGTATTCCTGTTCCCTGTTGCCTGTTCCCTGTTCCCTCCGGGCGCTGGGGGCAGCGCCCCCGTGCCGCCCCCTACCCCACGGGCTCAAGCGTCACGGGGCAGCCGGGCAGGACGTGGGCGTCGGCGTCCCAGTCGCCCTCGCCCTCGAGGAACACGGTGAAGGTGATTTCGTCGGGCAGGTAGCCCACGCCATCGTACTCCGTCTCGAGCACGCCCTCGCCCTCCAGCCCGCCGGAGAAGCGGTAGTCCATCCCCCTGGGGTCGGACAGGCCGAATACGTACCAGGTGTCGTCGGCCTCGGCCACCTCGGGCCAAAGGGTCTTGGGCGTGGGGAACGCGCCGTCGCCGGCCTCAATGCGCAGGTCCGCGTGCACGGCGGACACCTGGGCCTCGGCGTGCACCTTCGCGCCGTTGAGCGTGCCCTCCCAGGCATAGGTCCGGGTCTCGGCTTCAGCGCGCCTGACCGTGGCGGTGAGCTGGCCCACCGGCTGCTGCCCGTGGCTCTCGTACCACCGGCTGCCGTCGAACCAGAACCGCGAGGTGAACAGCGCCAGGTCCATATGAAGCGTCAGGCTCTCCCGGTCCCGGATGGCGTCGGGCAGCGGCGTCGCGAATTCCACGATGCAGTTGGCAGTGTCGTCCGCGTCGTCGGCGATGGCGGAGACATAGGGGGGCAATTCCACGCCGTCGACGGTGAAGCCGCGGTCGGGGGCGTCCAGCGTGTATTCCGCCATACCATAGGGCTCGCCCCTTTCGACGGCCCGGCGCAGATCGTCGTATGCGGGCGGCATGTCGGCCAGCCGGAGGGCGATGTCCTTCGAGGGCCGCATGGCCTGAAGCTCCGCGTCCGTGGGCACAAAGGGGTCGAGGCGGTGTGGGTTCCGGACGGCAAAGGCCACGATCAGGCTCTGGCCGTCGTAATAGGCGCTGTCGATCCTGACCTCGCTGTCGCCCAGCGCCTCGGTGGTGATCCTGAGGGAAGCCTGGTCGCTCTTGGCGGCCTCCGGCGCGACCATGCGCAGCCGCTGGTCGTGCTCCCCGAACCAATCGAACAGATTGAAGCCCATGGCGAGCGCCGCGCCGGTCAGCGCCAGGACGGCGACGGCCGCGGCCAGCAGGGTAAAGGTCAGCTTTCGCTTCATGACGGGTGTCTCCTCCTTTGCTCTGACGCTTCGGAGGGCGGCGTCCACGGCGCGGTCGAAGCCCTCGTCGGGCGCGCCCAGCGCTTCGATGAGATCTTCCCTGCGGATCATATGAACACCTCCTCCGACAGCAGCTCGCTCAATCTCTTCCGCCCGCGCATCAGCCGGAGCTTGGCCGCGCTCTCGCCGATGCCGAGCATCTTCGCGACTTCCCTGACGCTGTACCCCTCGATGTAGTGGAGCAGCACGCACAGGCGCTGCTTCTCGTCCAGGGCCGTCAGCGCCAGGTAGAGGTCGCGATGGTCCTCCCTCGGCGCGGGCTCGGGCGGGGCGTCCATGACTACTGCGCGGGCGTTGCGCCGCTGGATGTCGTGACAGGCGTTGATGAGGATGCGTATGAACCAGGTCTCGAAGTACTTCGGCTCCCGCAGCGCGTCCCGCTTCTCCCAGGCCCGGAGTATGGCCTCCTGGGCCGCGTCCTCCCGGTCGTGGGCCTCGCGAAGCTGGGCGCGGCAGACCCGGTACATCACGGGCCGCAGCGCGTCCACCCTTCGGGCAAATCCTTCGGCGGTCATGCCATCATCCCTTCTGTTTGTAGCTACATGGATTAGACGGTTTGGGAGGGGAGGAGGTTACATAAAAAAGACCCGCCGCGGTATCTTCCGCGGCGGGCAGGGGATGTGTTTTGCTTACAGGCTCTCCAGCAGCTTGACGGCCGCGTCGGAGTAGGCGTTGAGCAGCGCCTTGGTCTTGTCGGCGCTGTCGGAGACGGCGTTGACGTAGAGCTTGATCTTCGGCTCGGTGCCGGAGGGGCGCACGCAGATCCAGGCCTTGTTCTCCAGCTCGAAGTACAGCACGTTGGACTTGGGCAGGGTGAGGGTCTCGGTCCGGCCGTCCACGGTGGTGCGCACGGAGGTCTGGTAATCGCGCACGGCGACGACCTTCTCGCCCGCGAAGTCCTTGGGCGGGTCCTCGCGCAGGGCGCTCATGGTATGCTGCATCTTCTCCAGGCCGTCCTTGCCGGGCAGCACGAAGGAGGTCACCTTGTCGCCGTAGTAGCCATACTTCTCGTAGAGCATGTCGATGGCGTCGGCAAGGGTCTTGTTGTACATTTTCTTGTACCAGCTCGCGGCCTCGGCGATGAGCATGCAGGCGTTGACGCCGTCCTTGTCGCGCACGTCGGTGCCGGACAGGTAGCCGTAGCTCTCCTCGAAGCCGAACATGAAGGTGTTGCAGCCGGTGGTCTCGAAGATGTGGATCTGCTCGGCGATGTACTTGAAGCCGGTCAGCACCTTGATGAGCTTCACGCCGTAGTCCTCGGCGATGGCGCGGGCCATCTCGGTGGACACGATGGTGGTCACGGCGGCGGCGTTGGCGGGCAGCTCGCCGCGCTCCTTCTTCTGGGAGAGGATGTAGTGCAGCAGGATGGAGCCGATCTGGTTGCCGTTCAAAAGCCGCAGGCCGTCGTCGGTCATGCAGGCGATGCCCACGCGGTCGCAGTCGGGGTCGGTGCCCACGCACAGGTCCGCGCCCAGTTCCTTCTGCATCTTGAGGGCCAGCTCGAAGGCCCGGGGATCCTCGGGGTTCGGCACGACCACGGTGGGGAAGCTGCCGTCGGGCAGCTCCTGCTCGGGCACCACGTACACGTTCTCCATGCCGATCTCCTTGAAGATGCGGCGCACGGGCAGGTTGCCGGAGCCGTGCAGGGGCGTGTAGACGATCTTGAGGGTCTTGCCCATCTCGCGGGCCAGCTCGGGGTTCACGGACAGCTTCTTGACGGCGGCGATGTAGGCGTCGTCCACCTCCTTGCCGATGTACTGAAGCAGGCCCTTGGCGATGGCCTCCTGCTCGTCCATGGGCAGGGACTCGGCGTCGGTGGTGTCAGGCAGGCGGTCGGTGATGCCCTTGACGGACTCGGGCGGCATTTGTCCGCCGTCGGTCCAGTAGGCCTTGTAGCCGTTGTACTGCTTGGGGTTGTGGCTGGCGGTGATGACCACGCCGGCGATGCAGTTCAGGTGCCGGATGGTGAAGGACAGCACCGGCACGGGCCGCAGGGACTCGTACAGGTACGCCTTGACGCCCGCGTTGGCCAGCACCAGGGCGGTCTGCTTGGCGAACACGTCGGACTTGATGCGGCTGTCGTAGGCGATGGCGACGCCCCGCTGGGCGCCGTCGGGGGTGGTCAGGATGTACTTGGCCAGCGCCCGGGTCACGCGCCGCACGTTGTAGATGTTCAGCCGGTTCGTGCCCGCGCCCAGCACGCCGCGCATGCCCGCCGTGCCGAATTCAAGGTCGCGATAGAAACGGTCCTCGATCTCCTTGGGGTCGTCCTTGATGGACATCAGGTCGGCCACGGTCTCCGGGTCGTCCGCGTAGTCCTTCAGCCACTGCTGATAAAGCTTCATGGGTTCCATGGGGCATGACCTCCGTTCGTGTGATTTTATCTATGGTCGTCGACGGCTCAGCGCTTTGAGCGGTCGTCCAATGATCTCTGAAGCCGCGTCATGTGCTCGCGCTCCTGCTGGGCGATCTCCGTGAAGATGTCCCGGGCGTGGGCGTCGCAGGCGCACAGCGCAAGCTCGCTGTAAAACAGTATGGAGTCCTTTTCCGAGGCGATGGCCGCGCGGAACACGGCCTCGGGGTTCTCAAAGCCGAACTGCCTCAGCGCCATCAGCCCGCCGGGGAAGATGATGTCCGCGGCGATGGCGGACAGGTACGCGCTGACCTCCGGGTCGTAGGCCTCGTCGCACCCGGCGGGCCGGGCGGCGCACTCGGCGTCGTACAGCGCCTGGAACCGGGTGAAGTGCCCCTGCTCCTCGCTGGCCAGCCGGTCGAGGAGGGCGACGGTCTCTTCGGAGCGGCTGATGCGGGCGGCGCGCCGGTAGAACGCCTCGCCCCGCTTCTCCATCTCCATGGCGATGCGCAGCCCCTCCAGGTCGGTGAATACGTGCGGCATGGTGTCATCGCCCTCCTTCTCCGGGTCGATCCGGCCTCACTTACAGTGTACATCAATCGAAGGGGAATTGCAAGTGTTTTTTGACCGTAGGGGCGCTATGCCTTCCCCTTTAGGGGAAGGTGGATCGACCGTAGGTCGAGACGGATGAGGTCGGCGCCCGCCGTCACGCTATCCCGGCGGTACAGAGCAGCACGATATACACCGCGTACACCAGGAGCATCGCCGCGCCCTGCCACTTATGGAACCTGCCGGTGGCGAGGGGCGGCACGATGGCGAGGAGCACCAGCCCGAAGCAGAAGGGCATGTCGAGGACGATGTTCTGCCGAAGCATGGGCAGCGCCTTTCCGGACACCACGCTGCACAGGGGCAGGATGAGCGTCAAGTCGATGATATTGGCCCCGACGATGTTGCCGATGGACAGGCTGGACTGCTTCTTGACGATGGCGGTGACGGTGGTGACCAGCTCGGGCAGGGACGTGCCCACGGCCACGAGGGTGGCCCCGATGATGCTCTCGGGCACGCCGATCAGCCGGGCCAGCGCGGTGCCGTAGTCCACCATCAGCCGCGCGCCGATGACGATGCCGGCCACGCCGGCCAGGAATTTGACCACATTGACGCCGATGGTCCTGCCGTCGGCGGCGGGCCTGGGCTCGCCGGTGTCGGCCTTCATGGCCTTGCGGGCGCTGACGATGGACTCGGCCATGTACGCCGCGAACATCAGAAGCAGCACCACGCTGCCCACGATGGACAGGCTCCCGCCCGCCGAGAACGCCAGCAGCAGCCCGATGGCGGCGGCCATCATCAAAAACTTGAAGGTCTGCTGTTTTCGGTCGATGGCGGCGGCGATGCAGATGACCGATATGCCCATGATGAGGCCGATGTTGGCGGTCACCGACCCCACCGCGTTGCCCACGGCGATGCCGATGGAGCCGCTGGCCGACGCCATCAGCGACACCAGCAGCTCGGGCATGGTGGTGCCCAGGCTGACGATGGTCGCGCCGATCAGGAACTTCGGCACGCCGGACGCCTCCGCGATCCAGGACGCGGCATCCACGAAGAAGTCGCCGCCCTTGATGATGAGCAGCAGTCCCAGGATGAACAGCAGGACGATGACGACAGGGCTCATGGCATATTCCTCCTTGTGTCGGGGAGCGATAAAAAGCGAGACCCATGGCGATATTGCCATGAGTCTCGTTGATTAAAGCACGCCAGGTCCCGTGCGGGGCCGCGATTGTTGAACGTGCTGCGCGCGACGCGCCACTACTCCCTCATTGGTGTCGATGATACCACGTTTCGGCGCGCTTGTCAAATGAAGATTTCTCGACGGTCACTCCGCCGCCGCGCCGATGTTGTGCGCCTCGGCCCAGGCACGGACGGTGTCGCTGGGGGAGAGGATGAACACGTCGGCGCTGCCGGAGAAGGCGTCGTCCGCGATGGTGACGCCCGCGGGCAGGGTCACCTCGGCCAGGTTCGGGCAGTTGGAGAACGCCCCGGCCCCGATGGACGTGCAGCCGTCGGGCACGGTCACGGCCTGCGCGGCCACGCCCCGGAAGGCGTTCGCGCCGATGGTCTTGAGGTCGGCGGGCAGCTCCAGCACGTCCTCATAGGCCGCGCCGGAGATCACCCGCACGCCCAGGTCGCAGGTCAGCACGCTGCTGCCGCTCAGGTAGCGCTTGACGCCCGCCTCCACGGCCCGGTTGTTGGGCACGGCCACGGCCTTGAGCGCGGCGTTGCCGGTCACGTCCAGGGTCTTGAAGCCGTTGTTCTGGCAGCGCAGGGTGGTCAGCTTCGGCAGCAGGGACACGTCCAGCGCGGTCAGCGCGTTGCTGCCGCAGTTCAGGGAGGTCAGCGCGGTCAGGTACTCCGCGCCTCCCAGGGACGCGATGCCCCGGCCGCTGACATCCAGCGCGGTGACGGCCTTGTTCTCCTCGGCGGACAGGTAGCCGTTCCCGTCCGTGTCGCACAGCGCCTTCACCGCCGCGCGGAAATCAGCGTCCGGGAAGTGGGCCTCGTCGATGGGCAGGGCCACGTCCTCGAGATACGACAGCGCCGACAGGGTGCGCTCCTGCTCGGAGTAGATCAGCACCGTCTGGTTGGCGTAATAGAGGTAGGGGATGTCCCGGGACAGCGTGAAGGTGTAGCCCTTGTCGGGGCTGCCGTTGGCGCTGCCCACCATGAACAGCTTGTCCGGGCTGCCCACGGAGCCGCGGTCGCAGTTGGTCACGTCCACGTGGTAGTTCTTGCCGGTGTCGGGCATGTGGACGATGTTCCACATGTGACCCTGGCCATCCATGGTGCCGGTGGGGGTGATGCAGACGATGCCGTCGTCGTCGAAGTCGGTCATGTCGCACAGGTACTGGAACGCCTTGGCGTAGCCCTCGCAGACCACCTTCGTGCTGGGATCGCCGTCGAACACCCAGATGACCTGCCAGGGGTTGCCGTAGGTGCTGTCGCCGGTGCCCGCCGCGTCGTTGTTGTAGTCCACCATCGAGCAGATGGTCTCCTTGTAGCCCACCAGCTTGGCGTAGTCCGAGTCGCCCGCGTACTTCGCCACGACGCTCTTGGCGGTCTGGGCGGCCTTCTTGGCGGTCCCGGCCTTGGCGGTGTCCACCTTGAAGATGTTGTAGCCGATCTCCTTGTCGCCCGTCTCGTAGACCGCGTAGCCGAAGTCGTCGTTGTTGCCCGCGGCGGCGTAATCCTGCACCACAGGGATCCTGAAGGTCAGGTTGCCCTTGAAGTAGACGGAATCGTTGCTGTGGGAGGCGGTATAGGAGCCGGTGATGGACGGCAGCGTCGCCGAAAAGACCACGTTCTTCTTGGCGTTGCTGCTGTTGTAATAGTACTTCGACCCGGTCTTGTCGTACCAGTACATCTCATAGGGATGATCCCACAGCAGCGCCCGCAGCAGCGTGGAGATGTCGAAGCTCAGCTTTTTGTTCAGCGCGGCCTTGGCGTCGGCGTCCAGGGCGGTGGCGCTGTTGGTGATCTTGGAAAGGCCCAGGTCGCTGGCGTAGAACCGCTTGTCCAGCCCCAGCTCCTCCAGGGTCACCGTGATCTGGGTGGACGCGAGCTCGCCCGCCGCCACCTTTTCGACGCTGGCGGACAGGCTGTCGTAGAGCTGCTTGCTGACGCCGGTCAGGTCGCCGCCCAGGTTCCGCGGCGCGGCCAGCCCGCCCCCGCCCAGGCCCATCAGCCCGGTCAGGTAGCCCTCCATGGCCTCGTCGTTGTCCAGCATCGGCTCCACCTGGGCCTCCAGGTCCGGCAGGGCCTCCGGCGCGGTCTCCATGATTTCCTCGGCCAGCGCCGCCGGCAGCAGCAGCACCGCCATCAGCAAAAGCGCCGCGAGCGTCCTCAGTGTGTTCTTCATCTCGTTCCCTCCCCCTGTCTGCGCGAAGGTATATTTTCACAAGTTAACATTATTATACCAGATAAAGACGGCAAATCAAGGGGGAAAGTGTTAATGGAATATGTTAAGGGAGTAGGGAGTAGGGAGTAGGGAGTAGGGGAGAACGGCGTCGCGTAGGGGCGCTGCCCCCAGCGCCCGTCAGGCTCCCCTGCGTTGGGGGAGCTGTCAGCTTAGCTGACTGTGGGGGCGTCGTAGGGGCGCCGTTGCGGCGCCCGCCCGGGGACCTCATCCGTCTCGACCGTCGGTCGATCCACCGTCCCCAAAGGGGAAGGCTAAGGGTCACGTTGATGCGCGGCCGCCTTGGCTCGCCCCCGTGAGGGGGAGAGCTGGCGCGAAGCGCCTGAGCGGGGGCCTCTCCATTCTTCATCC
>JAFUWR010000071.1 GCA_017471125.1 Clostridia bacterium
GGCGGCAACGCGCCCGGCGGCGGCAACGCGCCCGGCGGCGGCGGGCCGGGCGGGAACCAGGGGGGATGACGATGCGCAGGAACGAAGCGCGGGCCGTCCCCGGCGAGTTCTTCGCCATGACGGAAATCCGCAAGTCCTATCCCCTGGGCGACGAGAGCCTCGAGGTGCTGCACGGCATCAGCCTGACGCTGGAGCGAGGCGAATACCTGTCGGTGCTGGGCCCGTCGGGCAGCGGCAAGTCCACCCTGATGAACATCGTCGGGTGCCTGGACACCGCCACCTCCGGTGACTACATTCTGAACGGCCAGCGCATCGAGGACATGGACGAGGAGGAACTGGCCTACATCCGCAACCGGGAGATCGGCTTCATCTTTCAAAATTCCCAGCTTCTGTCCCGGCTGGACGCGCTCAAGAACGTGGAGCTTCCGCTTATATATGCGGGCGTGCCGGGCCGGGAGCGCGCGCGGCGGGCGAAGGAGATGCTCGAGCGCGTGGGCCTGTCCGACCGCATGCACCACTACCCGAACCAGCTCTCCGGCGGCCAGCAGCAGCGCGTGGCCATCGCGAGGGCGCTGGTGACCCGGCCCACATTGCTCTTGGCCGACGAGCCCACCGGCGCGCTGGATCAAAAGACCGGCAAGCAGGTGATGGCGCTGTTTCGGGAATTGAACGACGAGGGCAACACCATCATGATGATCACCCACGACCTGAACATCGCCAGAAACGCCAAGCGCGTGGTGTACATCGTGGACGGCGAGATCACCGAGTCGGAAGGGGGCGCGACCTATGCCTGACCCCATCCGCGCCGTCCGGGCGTCGCTGTCGATGCTGATGGAAAACGTGCGCATGTCGGTGACGAACATCACCCAGAACCGCATGCGCTCTTTCCTGACGGTGCTGGGCATCATGATCGGCGTCACGGCGGTCATCGCGCTGATCACCACGGTCACGGCGGTGTCCAACTCCATCACGTCCTCCTTCGCGTCCATGGGCGCGGGGACGCTGAGCCTGTCCGTGACCGGCAGCGACCTCAAGACCGGCCTCTCGGCTGAGGACCTCCAGCGGCTGACGGACCTGGACTGCATCGACGGCGTGACCCCCACGGTGTCCCTGCGCACCCGGGTGTCCCGGGGCGGCGACTACGAGACGAACATCTCCGTCGCGGGCCGCAATCCCTACTGGTTCTCCGTCAACCCGGACATCGTCAGCCGGGGGCGGAAGCTCAACGTGCTGGACATGGACGGCATGCACTTCTGCTGCCTGATCGACCAGGACATGGTGGACACGTTCTTCTACGGCGAGGACCCGCTGGAAAAGACGATGTACCTGAGCGGCCTGCCGTTCAAGGTGGTGGGCATCTTCGACGCGGACGCGGACACCTCGATGGCGTCCATGTTCTCCGGCTCCCCGGACATCCTCATCCCGTACACCACGGCCCTGAAGCTCAACAACACGTCGGACGTGACGAGCCTCACCCTGTACATGGCCGAGGGCTGGGACAGCGCGTCCGCCTCGGAAGCGCTGGAGGCCACGCTGGACGAGCTGTTCAGCTACGAGGAGGACACCTACGAGATCACCACCATGGACAGCCTCGAATCCACCATGGAGAGCATGACCTCCATGATGGCCGGGCTGCTGGGCGGCATCGCGTCCATCGCGCTGCTGGTGGGCGGCATCGGCATCATGAACATGATGCTGACCTCCGTCACCGAGCGCACCGTGGAGATCGGCCTGAAGAAGGCCCTGGGCGCGAAGCCCCGGCAGATCCAGGCGCAGTTTTTGATCGAGTCGTTCATACTGTCCGTGTCCGGCGGCGTGATCGGCACGCTGATCGGGCTTCTGGTGTCCTACGGCCTGTGCCGCGCCATGAGCGCAACGTTCACCGTGTCCCGGGGGGCCATCGCCCTGGGTGTGGGGTTCTCCGCGCTGGTGGGCATCATCTTCGGCTGGGCCCCGGCGCGGAAGGCCAGCAGATTGAACCCCATAGACGCATTGAGACGCATGTGATATATAAAGGAGGCTTTTTTCATGAGATCCCGCATCGCCCTCACACTGGCCCTGCTGCTCGCGCTCACGTCCGGCGCGGCGCTGGCGGCATCCGACTTCGACTTCGACGCCACGGTGGTCTGCGTGCAGCCGGCCTACGTGCTGGCGCCCATCGGCGGCACGGTGGTGTCCGTGCCCGTCATCGAGGGCGAGCGCGTGGCCGTCGGGGACGCCCTGGCGGAGCTGCACACCGTCAAGCTCTACGCGCCCGCCGACGGCACCGTCACCGGCATCTTCTGCGAGGCCGGCGACAGCATCCAGGACGTCGCCGACCGCTACGGCGCGCTGATGTACATCGAGCCGGACAGCAAGTACACGCTGACCGCCTCCACCGACGACGCCTACAACGCCAGCCAGAACAAGTACATCCACGTGGGCGAGCAGCTCTACCTGGCCTGCTCCGACGGCAAGCACACCGGCGAGGGCTTCGTCACCGCCGTGGACGGCACCGACTTCACCATCGAGGTCACCGACGGCAGCTTCTACATGGGCGAGACGGTGTCGGCCTATCGCAGCTCCGGCCGAAACGCCAAGAGCCGCGTGGGCCGGGGCGAGATCGCCCGCAGCGCAAATATCGCCGTGGCCGGTCCCCAGGACGGGGGCAGCGTCGTGGCCGTGCGGGTCAACGAGGGCATCCACGTGACCGCGGGCACGCTGCTCGTCGAGACCCTGAGCGGCGAGTACGACGGCTATTACAGCACCGGCAGCGTGTTGAAGTCCGACGTGGACGGCATCGTGGCCGGTCTGAATGTCCAGCCCGGCGGCACGGTCAACAAGGGCGACATCGTCGCCACCGTGTACACCACCGAGGGCCTGCAGCTCGAGGCCGACATCAACGAGGCCGACCTGTCCGCGCTGCCCGTGGGCACGCCGGTGGAGATCGTGTTCAACTGGAACGAGGACGACGAGGACGCGCCCGTCTATCCCGGCACGGTCAGCCGCATCCTCTATGCGCCCCTGTCCTCCGGCAACGGCGAGGAGAGCAGCGACACCGCCACCTACGCCGCCTACATCGACTTCGACGCCGACGACACCGTGCGTCTGGGCATGACCGCCACCGTGCGGGCCGCCGGAGCCGGAGAAGAGGATGAGCCCGATGAGGAGGACGAGGTCGATGAGGTCGACGACCCCGTCGACGAGCGTCCCGCGGACATGCCCCCGCGCGGCGAGAAGCCGCAGCGGTAACGGAAAGGAGGCGGCATCATGAAGCGATGGCTGATCGCGCTGCTGATCGCGGCGGTATTGACGACGGCCCTGCCACTGAAATACGCGCCCTCTCCCGCCGTTGCCGAGGAGGAGGACGTCATCCTGGCGGAGCCGGAGCCCGAACCTGAACCGGAGCCGGAACCTGAACCGGAACCGGAACCCGAGCCTGAACCCGAGCCAGAGCCCGAACCGGAACCAGACCCCGAGCCCGAGGCCGACCCCCAGCCCGCCGAGGAAGCCGGGGACGCCACGCCCGAGGCGGACCCTGCCGAAGAAGCGGTCCCCGAGGACGCTGCGCCCGCGGAACCCCAGACGCCCGAGGGCCCGGTCGAATCCGACCCCGCCGAGGAGCAGCCCGAGCCCTCCGCGCTGGTGTACGAGGTGCAGGGCTGGCTGATCGCGCTCAAGTACCTGCCGGACGGCTACCTGACCGGCATCTACGACGACGTGACCGCCGAGGCCGTGGCGAGCTTCCAGTCGGACTTTCACCTGGAGGCCACCGGCGAGCTGGACGATGCCACCTACGGCATGCTCAAGGCCGCGGCGGAGGCGGTCGAGGGCGGCGGATCGTCGGGCGGGCAGTCCGGCGGCGGCGCGGAGACCGACGACCCCGAGGGCGGCGAAGCCACCGACGGGGAAAAGACCGACGATGAAAAGACCGACGATGAAAAGACCGACGGCA
>JAFUWR010000072.1 GCA_017471125.1 Clostridia bacterium
AGGCGGTCGAAGCGCCCGCGCCCGCGGCGGACGCGCCGAAGCCCCGCCGGGTGAAGCTCATGTGGCTGGTCGCAGCCGTCGCGGTGGTCATCTGCGTGGGGCTGGCGTTCTTCCTGCGGGGCCGAAATCAACCGACTTCGGTCGGTAATGGCTTCGACGCGGCCTACTACCGGCAGCTCACGGCCAACGTCCCCGGCAAGCCCTACCTGGTGTTCAAAAACACCCGCTGGACGGACGAGGGCGAGGCCCAGAGCTACGACCGCTACACCTTCAAGGTGTACGAACAGAACGGGGTCGGTTTTGAGATCACCCGGGTGGAGCTGGTGGCCCTGGGCAAGAGCGGCGCGCCCCACACCCTCATCCTGGGACCCTCCGACCTGACCGCCGCCCAGATCGAGCCCTCCGTCGCGCCCTACGGCGACCTGTCCATCGACGGCGGCTGGCCCAGCGGCGAGTTCAGCGTGGTGGGCATGGAGCTGGTGGGCCAGGCCCCCGACGGCGACATGATGACCTTCTACAGCCTGATCGAATTCTGATTTTCCAAAAATTTTTTTCGACCCCGAAAAGGCCCGGAAATAAAGGCCGCGCTACAAAATTTGACACCGATGTCAGGTTTTGTTGCGTGACAATTTCCGGGCCTTGTGTTATAATCTGCCCACTTCAAATCGACCATTCTCGGGGTCGGCGGGGGAGGCTCGACCTGCCCGCGCCCCGGACGGAAACAGGAGGGAAAGAGATGAGGCAAGACCTGAAAAAGTGGCTGGCACTGGCGCTGGCCATGCTGCTGCTCTGTATGCCGCTGACCGGCTCCCTGGGCGAAGGCGACCAGGAACCGACCGAAGTCGGTAATACACACAACGAAGCCGCGTTCGAGGCGGCGCCCGCCGAGGCCCCGGCCCCGGCAAGCGAACCCGCCCCGGAGAGCGAACCTGCCCCCGAGGTCCCGGCTCAGGCGGACGAAGCCGCGCCCGAGGCAGTTGACCCCGAGGAGAACGAGGCCGCGCCCCAGGCCGAGGCCGACCCGGAAGCGCCTGCCGAGGACGAGGGCGAAGCCGACCCGGAAGCGCCCGCCGAGGATGAGGGTGAACCCGTGCCCGAGCTGGGCGTCGCGGCGGCTGCCACGCCCACGCCGGTCCCCCTGCTGGACCCGGCCACCTGCCCGCATGACCCGGATCATGTGGTGCGAAAGCAGCGGTATGATACGGGTTATAGGCCCGATGCCGAGAACGATGAGCACATCGTGCTGCGCGTGACCTATGAATACGATTATTGCCAGGACTGCGGCTCCGACCTCGGCAATTCCCAATGGGTGGACGATGAGGAGGTCGGCCGCGGGGCGCACGTGAAGGGCGGCGACCATCCCAATACGCCGACCACCGTGTATGAATCCGTCTCAGACACGAAGCACCAGGCGTTCACCCGTGTGGAGGAATATGATTACTGCTCTCTCTGCGGCGCGGTGATACAGAGCACCTATAAAAAGACCGACACCCCCGACGGCGACCCCGTGCCCCACAATTACAACAGCGACGGCATGTGCGAGGATTGCTATCACTGGTGCTCCCACAAGGGTGACAGCAAGTCCAACCCGACCAAAGTGCCGGAGTACAGTGGATACAGATGGGGCGCGGACAACCACTGGTGGGTGGAGGGCTACCATTACGAGTACAAGTGCGACATCTGCGGCGGGACCTATCAGGACGGTTGGGGCGAGGACGTGGGGCCGAAGGAGCCGCACGACTTCGACGCCAACGACATCTGCAAGGTCTGCGGCGCGGAGCGCGCGCTGGCCCCGGTCAACGACCCGGCCACCTGCGACCACGCGAAGGCCGAATGGCGGAGCTGGGTGGCCGACCGCGACGACCTGGGCGCGATCATCGGCAAGTATCCGCTGAACTACGACGGCACCCCCGACTACAAGGCCGTGGACGAGCGCTATCACACCGTCAGCGGCACCGTCGTCAAGGAGCTTTACTGCCCGGAGTGCCAGACCGTCCTGGACACCGAGAAGGAGACCAGCACCGGCACCGAGGCCCACGACTACGAAAACGGCGTCTGCACCAAGTGTGGCTACACCTGCCAGCACAGCGAGTACGAGCTGTGGGACGGCGAGACCGGCCCCTACAAGTATGAACCCGTGGACGCGGAGTATCACAAGGGCTATTGGAAGAGCGGCGAGCAGGTCTGGAACATGTGCCACATCTGCTGGGAGACCTTCTTCGGGCACGTCGCCGGTGACAATGAGACCTCGCTGGGCAAGCACCAATTCGAGAACGGCGTGTGCGTGGAGTGCGGCTACAAGCTCGACTGCAAGCACGAGAACGCCGTAACGACCTACGACGTCGAGGTGAAGGGCACCGTCGAGAGCACCAAGACCTACCATAAGGTCATCTACGATCGGTGGGAATACGTCTGGTGCCCCGACTGCCAGACGGAGGTCTCCAGGACAGTCGTGGAGAAGGACGTGACGGGCGACGCCGAGCCCCATGAGATCGAGGACGACTGGGACGACGCGCTCGAGACCTACGTGCGCCGGTGCGTCGTCTGCCACTATACGCCCGCCGCCTGCGCCCACGCCAACACCGAGACCTACACGGTGGACGATACGTATGGCCGCCGCAACCTTCCCGGCGACGATGTGAACCACGTGACCATCTATGGGCATTTGAGCTATGACATCTGCCAGGACTGCGGCGAGCGGATCAACGAGCAGGTCCTCTACGTCTACGAGCGGCTGGAGCCCCACGAGAAGGATTTCTACGAGGGCGACCGCTGGTGGTGCGACTGCGAGCACGCCTGCGCCCACAGCAAGACCCACGAGGTCGTCACGGCCAGCACGGACAGCACCGTCCCGAAGGACGGCAAGGTCCATACCGTGACCCCCACGCTCACCTATAACGAGGTCTGCGACTACTGTTCGCTCATTCTCGCCAAGGGCCTGACCCGTCCGGGCGAGGCGAAGGACGAGGCGCACACCTTCGGCGCGGACGGCAAGTGCACGGTCTGCGGCGAGCCCTGCCCCCACGACGGCAAGACCCACGACGTGGTGACGGACACCAAGGTGAGCGTGGTCAAGAAGGACGGCAAGGTGCACACCGTGGTCACCGAGAGCACCTACGACGTGATCTGCGACGTGTGCGGCCTGACCGTCAAGACCGGCCAGATCCGCGAGGCGCGCAAGGACGAGGCGCACACCTTCGGGTCGGACGACCTGTGCGTGGAGTGCGGCGAGCTCAAGCCCGCGCCCACCCCGACGCCCATCCCCCAGGCGGGCGACGACGATGACGACGACAAGACCAGCGCCACGCCCGCGCCGCAGGCTCCCGAGCAGGACCTGATCGAGACCATGGAGCAGGTGGGCAACGACCGCCAGGCCGCCGTGGACGCCGGGACCGTGACCGTGGCCATCAACCACATCGACCAGGTGCTGGAGCCCGCGGAGTTGAACGCGCTGCACAGCCTGCCCGTGCGCGAGCAGCTGCTGGTGGCGCTGGCCGCGGTGGGCCTGGACGCCGAGGTGCTGTCCGCCAGCACCACCAACGCGAACCTGCTCAGCCCGGACGCGCTGAACCTGATCGCCGGCATCAAGGCCCGTCAGGACGCCATGACGCCCGACCAGCAGGCCGCGCTGGAGGCGTTCCTGGAGGCCAACTTCCCGGTGCGCGTGGTCACCATCGGCAAGACCGAGTACCGCTACTTCGTGGTGCAGCTCGTCGTGACCGAGAACGGCGTGTCCACCATCGAGGAGTACGGCTTCCGGCAGGAGAACGGCCAGTGGCTGCTGACCCGGCTGTGATAATTGAACTTTTCCGCGCCGCGGGACGTCCAATGGATGTCCCGCGGCACATCGTTTTGGCACTTATTACGCATTGTTTTGGGTTTTGACACGGGTTCGATACAGAAATGTGATAGGATAATATTGGAAAGTAATGATTTGGAAGAATTTCCCGTCGAAGCGGGGTGAGAGCATGCGATATTTGATCTGCGTACTGATATTGGCGCTGCTGGCGGTGCCTGTGCCGCCGAGCTCAAGGGGGGATGGGGCCGTGCCCGTGGACGCTTTCATCGAGAAGGCCGGGGTGGAGGCCGACGACGCCCTGCGCGCGCGCGTCGCCGAATTCCTCGAGGCCCGGGCGCTGACCGCCCGGATCGTGGACATGATGGACCCGGCGCTGGCCCGACGCTACGCCGAACGGCTGGCCGAGGGCCTGCCCATCGGGTACCCGGAGCTGATGGCGGGGGAGGGCGCGGCCGTCCCCGAGGACCTGGACGGCATCAGGCTGCTGGCCGTCGTCCATCCCAACGGGGCGGGGGTCCAGTCCCTGCTGGTGGACTTTGAGCATAAAATGCTCTACTGCGACGAGGACCGGGACGTGACCGCCGACGTGTGCATGGCGGCCCACGCCGTCCCGCTGACCGACGAGGCCGCCGCGCGGTTCAAGGACATCTTGAGGGGCGCGGGGCTGGATAGCTGGGACGCCGACTACCCCGGCGACGCCTCCGCGGGCGTGAACGCGCTGGCGCTGGGCTTCGACGGCGGTACCGCGCGGTTCACCGTCGCCGCGGTCAGCCAGGCCCCTGACAAAGTGCTCGATGTGTTTTGGGCGCTGTTGAAAGCGGGATCAGATCATTCTGATCCCTGATCCCTACTCCCTACTGCCTACTCCCTACTGCCTAAATTGGAGGCTTACATGATGAAACACACCCTGAACCGTCTCCTGGCCTGGGCGCTGATGCTGGCGCTGTGCGGGGCCATGGTCCCCGCGGGCTTGGCCGAAGGGCTGGAAGGCCCGGTGGAGGAGCTGGTGGCGTTCGAGCTGCCGCTGGAGGGGGACGAGGCCCCGGTCGAGGACGAATCTATCGTTGAGGACGAGTATATCGCCGAGGACGAGTATACCGTCGTAGATGAATATATCGTCCAGGACAGCGTCACCGTCGAGGCGGACGACCTCTCCGTCGATGATGAGGCGCCCACGCCCGAGGCGGAGGACGCTGCGCCGTCGGACGACGAGGCCCTTGACGACGCGGAGATGCTGGCCGCGGCCCAGGACGTGTCCGGGCTTCGGCTGAACGCGGCCAGCCTGGTGCTGGGCGTGAAGGAGACCTATGCCCTCGCCGCGGCGCTGGACGGCGCGTCCGTCACCGGGGTGAAGTACACGTCCTCCGACCCGAAGGTGGCCGCCGTCACCGCTGCGGGCAAGATCACCGCGAAGAAGGCCGGGAACGCCACCGTCACCGCCGCGCTGGGCGACATGACCGCCGCCTGTGCCGTGGAGGTCAAAAAGGCCCCCACCCAGGTGACGCTGAACATCACCAAGGCCGTGCCCGGCGCGGGCGAGCAGTTGCGGCTCGTGGCCACCATCCCCGAGGGCACCGCCTCGGCCATCACCTATAAGACCAGCAACGCCAAGGTCGCTACCGTGGATGCGAACGGTTTGGTCACCGCCGTGGCGAAGGGCACGGCCACCATCACCGCCGCCGCCTGCAACGGCAAGAAGGCCACCTGCAAGCTGACCGTCAAGCCCGCGCCCACCTCCATCGCCCTGGCCCAGACCGCCGTGACCCTGTCCGTGGGCCAGCGGCTGACGCCCAAGGTCACGCTGACCGGCGGGGCCGAGGAGTATGCGCTGAGCAGCGACGGCGGGGCGGTCACCGTCTCCGGCACGACCATCGCCGCCGCCAGGACCGGCAGCGCCACCGTCACCGCCTACACCTACAACGGCTTGAAGGCGATGATGCGGGTGACCGTGGTGGCCGCGCCGACGAGCGTCAAATTCGACAAGAGCCTCTATGAGATCGGCGTCAAGGACACCGTGGCGCTGAAGCCCGTGTTCGACGCGGACGTGCCCGCCGACCTTACATATACCTCCTCCGACGCCAAGACCGCCGCCGTGGGCGCGGACGGCGTGGTCACCGGCAAGAAGGCCGGGCGCGTCACCATCTCCGTCGCCACCCACAACGGCCTGACCGCCTCCTGCCAGGTGCAGGTGTACAAGGCCCCGACCAAGGTCACCATGAGCCAGACGGCGCTGTCGCTGTACGCCGGGGAGACCGCCCAGCTGGAGGGCAAGCTGCCCGAGAACAGCATCTCCACGCTGACCTGGACCTCCGACCACCCGGAGATCGCCTCGGTCAGCGCCGAGGGCCTGGTCACCGCCGTGGCCAAGGGCACCGCCAAGATCACCGTCGCCACCGCCAACAACAAGAAGGCCACCTGCAAGGTCAAGGTCAGCGCCGTGCCCAAGAGCCTGACGCTGTCCGCGACGGAACTCTACATTATAAATGGTTCCTCCGGCACGCTGACCTACGCGCTGGATACCGGGGAGGGCGAGGTCTCCGTGGCCGTGGCCGACCCGACCATCGCCCAGATCACGACAGTCAAGAACGGCAAGGTCACCCTCAAGGCCAAGGCCGCGGGCGAGACGACGATCACCGCCAGCGCCTACGGCGGGCTGACCGCCACATGTAAATTGGTCGTCACGCCCAAGCCCACCTACCTGCGGCTGTCCGAGGCCGCGACGACCCTCGGCGTGGGCCAGGAGTATACCATCCAGACCTTCACTGACGCGGGCGGCGCGGCGGCGCTCAAGTTCACCTCCAGCAAGGCGGCGGTCGCCACCGTGTCCGCGGCGGGCGTGGTCACCGGCGTCAAGGCCGGCACCGCCACCATCACCGTCAAGACGGCCAACAACATCTCGGCCAAGCTCAAGGTGACCGTGGCGAAGGCCCCGACCTCCATCAGCCTGTCGCCCACCAGCGTGACCCTGGAGCCCTACGACTACCAGGCGCTGACGGTGACGCTGACCAAGAACACCGCCGCCGCCGTCACGTTCATGAGCGACGACCCGTCCGTGGCGTTCGTCAGCGAGGACGGCGTGATCACCGGCCTGGACGGGGGCACCGCCACCGTCACCGCCACCACCTCCAACGGGCTGACCGCCGCCTGCCGGGTGACCGTCGTGGTCCCGAACCGGCCGCCGGAGAAGCCCGAGAGCGTGAGCCTCAAGACCGTCAACGCCAACACCCTGCAGGTCGCCTGGACCGCCGTGCCCCGCGCCTCCGGCTACCGGGTGTACCTGGGGCCCAGCGCCGACCCGGACGACGCCACGCTGTACGGCGACTACGCCGCCGACGAGACCGGCGCGACGCTGCGGGGCGTGGGCGCGGGCGGGGTGTGGCACGTGTTCGTCACCGCCTACAACGCCTACGGCGAGACCGACCTGTCCGCCGCGGCCCACACCATGGCCAAGACGCCGTCCAGCTTCACCGGCTACTTCGTGTCCCTGAATTACACCGGCGGCATCATGCTGTCCGCGGGGGACACCAAGACCCTGGTCGCCACCGTGTCGCCCTCGGGCTATTCGGGCGGCATCCGCTGGGCGTCCAACTCGGGCGCGGTGACCCTGGCCAGCCAGGGCGGCACGGCCTGCACCATCAACGCGGCCCGGCCCGGCAGCGCCCAGGTGACCGTGGAGCTGGACAACGGCATGTCCGCCGCGCTGTACGTGCAGGTGGTGGACGCCACCGACGTGTCCGACGAGAACTTCAACAGCGTCAAGAAGGCCATATTGAAGAACGAGGCGCTGATGAACGAGGACGAGGGCGGCAACGTCATCTGGGACATGATCGCCAAAAAGCTCACGGACAGCAACATCCTGTCGGGTAACGCCCAGGTGATCGTGGACAAGGTCAAGACCGCCGAGAGCCTGTTTCGGGACATCTACGTCTACGGCCTGGGCACCTACGATATCCAGGGCGAGGCCACCCGCGACAAGAAGGGCTACGCGCTGGGCACGTCCCAGTTCCTGATGCGGGACGACACGCTCTACCTGACCAAGTCCACCGCCAGTGCCAACAACTACGCCTACACCGCCCTGCACGAGACCGGCCACGCCGTGGACTACAACGGCTCGGAGGGCGCGGAGCTGACCTCCAAGACCGACGAGGCCACGGGCGTCATCTATGACGACGTGCGCGCGATGCTGACCGACCGCATCGGCGACGCCGAGAGCGCCGCGGGCGTGAGCCTTTCCAGCGCCAGCAGGTCCAAGGTGGTGGAGGCTCTACTGGACTACCGCACCCTGCTCAACGAGGACGCGGTGCTGGGCAAGCTGACCGCCGCCGAGCGGACCGTGTACGACAAGCTCGCCCAGGTCATGACCGCCGAGATGAACGCCACCCTGCCCAAGAACAACGGCACCATGGTCTGGGACGCCATCGAGGGGGCCACCAACTTCGCCGTCAGCGGCAGCTACGGCCACGCCTACCTGTTCAACATGAGCCAGTACAAGGAGCAGGCGAACTACTACTATTACGACCGCAGCGGCAGCCCCTCCATCACCGCCGAGCCCTGGGCCGAGTACTTCAGCGCCAACATCATGCAGGACGCCGCCACCATCGCCGTCAACCTGGCCTATTTGCCCAAGACCTGCCAGTACTTCGCCGACGTCGTCGCGCCGAAGGTGCTGGATTACTTAAAGACGATCGTGAAGAGGAAGTGACGCGGCGCTTTGCGTTATCGGACATCATGTGGTATAATGTAAGCATCACATAACGACGGAAGGCGGGACGATAGGATGAAGCGATGGATGGGCCTGATCTGCGCGGCGGCGCTGCTGCTGTGCGCGTTCGCGGGGGCGGAGGCGACCCTGCCCACGACCGCTCCGGCGGCGGAGACCTTCTTTGGGGCGGAGGACGCCGCGGCGGGCCGGGAGCTGACCGGCTACTTCGGCGGCGACATCGCCAGGGCCGCGGAGGAGATCGGCGGCATGGAGTTCTCCGCGGGCGAGGAGTTCGAGGCCAACTACGACGGCGTCGGCGTGGCGCTCCACGGCAACGGCGGCGTGGTGACCTTCATCGACCTGCGCCCCGAGGACGTGGGCGACACCCTCTGCGGCATCGACAACGGCATGAGCCGCGAGGACGCCCAGCTCCTGATGAACGGCTGCCCCATGCTCTGGGATTACCCCGAGGAGCTGGCCTGGACCGTCAGGGAGGACCCCGAGAATGAGCTCAACAACGAGACCCTCGTGGTGTTCTTCGACGAGGACGGCAAGGTCTGCGGGGCGTGGTATCGAACGTCGGGGGAGTGAAAACCGGCGCGGCGTGCCGCGTGAGACAGGAACATTTTGTGACTGAAACATAGCGGGACTGTTCCCGCCAACCTTGACAGGACGCCTGAAAAATGATGTGGTCGGGCCACCGACGGCGAGGGGAATCAAGAGCGCGCTCGCGCACCCCCGTCGGTTTTCCAGCCTATCATTTTTCCGGCGTCCTTTCAAGGTCATGCCGCCTGCGGCGGTGGCTGCCTCTGTGCGCATAGAGGGAAACGGCCCTCTGGCTCAAGGAATACCTGGGGGACGACCTCATCCGTCAGCCCTTCGGGCTGCCACCTTCCCCTGAAGGGGAAGGCATGACGCTCCTACGGGTATTCCTGTTCCCTGTTGCCTGTTCCCTGTTCCCTCCGGGCGCTGGGGACATTGTCCCACGGGCAGCGCCCCTACGGTCCTTCTAATCCCTAATCCCTGATGCCCGCGGGCGGCGCGACGCCGCCCCTACGACAGCAACAAAGCCCCTACTGCCTACTGCCTACTCCCTACTGCCTCGTTAAATCTTGGTAAAACCTCAAAAGTACACGATTCTTAATTTGCATATCGGCCCCGCATAGGCTATAATAGATAAGGTCTGTGCGGGGCGTTTCTATGCGCATGTGCCGGAGGCGCGGGAAGCTGTGGAAGCCCGGACGGACGAAGAATGGGATGAACCGGAAGGTTGCGGCTTAGGCCCCTTACCCGAGCCGGTAATTTCCGGGGACTATGTCCGAAGATCGGACGACGGAGCTCATGCCCGTCGAACAAAAAAATAATAGGACACGCCCGGCAGCGTGTGCATGAGTTCAACAGGAGGAAAGAACATGGCAAACCAGAAGATCCGCATCAAGCTCAAGGCCTATGAACATTCGATCATCGACCAGAGCGCCCAGCGCATTGTGGAAGTGGCCAAGCGCACGGGTTCCCGCATCTCGGGCCCCATCCCGCTGCCCACCGAGAAGGAGATCGTGACCATCCTGCGCTCTCCCCACAAGCACAAGGATTCCCGCGAGCAGTTCGAAATGCGCACCCACAAGCGCCTGATCGACATCCTGCGGCCCACCCCCCAGACGGTAGACGCTCTGACCAAGCTGGACCTGCCGGCTGGCGTTGAGATCGAGATCAAGCTGTGATGATGAGGGGCGGACGGACGCGCTCTGCCGGGCATCCTGCGTAGCCTGGACGATCGTCCGAATGAAGCCCCGGAGCATCCCGGCTTATCAATACAAACTGTGAACAACGGTTTGGTGAATAAGAAGGAGTAAGAACCATGAAAAAGGCAATTCTCGGCAAAAAGATCGGCATGACCCAGATCTTCGTCGACGACGGACGTCTGGTCCCGGTCACCGTCGTGGTCGCGGGCCCCTGCACCGTCACCCAGGTGAAGACCCAGAAGACCGACGGCTACGAAGCGGTACAGGTCGGTTTCGATGAGCTCTCTGAACAGCGGGCCAAGAAACTGCTCAACAAGCCCGAGCAAGGTCACTTCGCCAAGGCCGGCGTGAAGCCCGCCCGGCACCTCAGGGAGTTCCGGTTCGAGGACATCTCCGGCTACTCCGTGGGCGACACCATCAAGTGCGACGTCTTCGTCGAAGGCGACAAGATCGACGTCATCGGCACCAGCAAGGGCCACGGCTACACCGGCGCCATCCAGCGCTGGAACCAGCACACCGGCCCCATGGGCCACGGCTCCAAGTACCACCGCGGCGTGGGCTCCCTGAGCGCCAACTCCGATCCGTCCCGCGTGTTCAAGAACAAGCACATGGCGGGCCAGTACGGCGGCGAGCGCGTCACGGTGCAGAACCTTGAGGTCGTCAAGGTGGACGCCGAGCGCAACCTGCTCATGATCAAGGGCGCGATCCCCGGCGCGAACGGCAGCCTGGTGATGGTGCGCGACGCGGTCAAGGCTTAATAGGAGGACACGATCATGGCAAACGTTAAGGTATTCAACATGCAGGGCAGCTCGGTCGGCGAGATCGCTCTCTCCGACGAGGTTTTCGGCTCTGAGATCCATATCAGCGCAATGCACGCCGTGGTGCGCGCCTACATGAACGCGCAGCGCCAGGGCACCCAGTCCGCCCTCACCCGCACCGAGGTGCGCGGCGGCGGCCGGAAGATCTATCGCCAGAAGGGCACCGGCAACGCGCGCCATCATGGCCGCAGGGCGCCCCAGTTCACCCACGGCGGCGTGGTGTTCGCCCCCAAGCCCCGTGACTATCGCATCAGCGTGCCCCGCAAGGTCCGCCGCCTCGCGATGAAGAGCGCGCTGTCCTCCAAGGTGCAGGACCAGGACATCATCGTCGTGGACAACATCGCCCTTTCCGAGGCCGACGCCAAGACCAAGAACATCGCCAAGATGCTCAAGGCCCTGGGCGCGGACAAGAAGGCGCTGATCGTGACCAAGGACGTGGAGCCCATGGTGGTCCGCGCCGCCAACAACATCCAGGGCGTCAAGACCACCTTCGTGGGCAGCCTGAACGTGGTCGACATCCTGAATTGCGACAAGTTCATCATTTCCCAGGACGCCGTGAAGCTGGTTGAGGAGGTTTACGCGGAATGAAGAGCGCATATGACATCATCAAAAAGCCGGTCCTGACCGAAAAGTCCTACGCGGACATGGCCCAGAAGAAGTACACCTTCGAGGTCGCCATCGGCGCCAACAAGACCGAGATCAAGCAGGCGCTTGAGACCGTGTTCGAGGGCGTGAAGGTCGAGTCCGTCAACACCATGCGGACCATCGGCAAGATCAAGCGCCAGGGCCGCTTCTCCGGCCGGACCCCCGAGGTCAAGAAGGCCATCATCACCCTGAAGAAGGATTCCAAGCCGATCCCGTTCTTCGAGGGCATGGAGAGCGAAGAGGAATAACCTCATCCGTCAGTCGCTTTGCGACTGCCACCTTCCCCTAAAGGGGAAGGCTGAGATCCAGTAATAAGGGATTCCTTCCCTTTGAAGCCGCAAGGCTTCCACAATGGCAGGCTCGCCGAAAAAGAGCCAATAAATGAAAGGGAGTATAGACTATGGCAATTCGGGTCTACAAGCCGACCTCGCCCGCGCGGCGCTTCATGTCGGTGCTGACTTTCGAAGAGATCACCAAGAAGACGCCCGAGCGTTCGCTGATCTGTGACCTGCGTCACAAGGCCGGCCGCAACAACCAGGGCAAGATCACCGTCCGTCACCAGGGCGGCGGCGCGCGGCGCAAGTACCGCATCATCGACTTCAAGCGGAACAAGAACGATGGCATCCCCGCCACCGTCAAGGCGATCGAGTACGATCCCAACCGCACCTGCTTCATCGCCCTGCTCTACTACGCCAACGGCGACAAGAGCTACATCCTGGCCCCCCTGGGCCTCAAGGTGGGCGACACCGTGATGTCCGGCCCCACCGCCGACATCAAGCCCGGCAACTGCCTGCCCATCGCGAACATCCCCCTGGGCACGCTGGTCCACAACATCGAGATCAAGATCGGCCGCGGCGGCCAGATGGTCCGCTCCGCCGGCACCGCCGCCCAGGTCATGGCGAAGGAGGGCGAGTACGCCCAGATCCGCCTGCCCTCCGGCGAGGTCCGCAAGGTGTCCATGAAGGCCCGCGCCACCATCGGCCAGGTGGGCAACACCGACCACTCCAACGTCCGCATCGGCAAGGCCGGCCGCAAGCGCCACATGGGCATCCGTCCCACCGTCCGCGGCGTGGTCATGAACCCCTGCGACCATCCCCACGGCGGCGGCGAAGGCCGTTCCCCGGTGGGCATGCCCGCCCCGATGTCTCCCTGGGGCAAGAAGACCCAGGGCGTCAAGACCCGCAAGCATCGCAAGTATTCCGACAAGCTGATCGTCAGCCGTCCCAATAAGAAGTAAGCCTGAAAGGAGGCAAACCCAATGAGCAGATCAGTCAAAAAGGGTCCTTTCATCCAGCCCGCGCTTTTGAAGCGCGTGCGGGAGATGAATGCGTCCGGCGATAAGAAGGTCCTCAAGACCTGGTCCCGCGCATCCACCATCTTCCCGGATTTCATCGGCCACACGGTTGCCGTCCATGACGGCCGCAAGCATGTTCCGGTATACGTTACCGAGGATATGGTCGGACACAAGTTCGGCGAATTCGCCCCCACCCGTACCTTCCGCGGCCACGCCGGCGAAAAGGCGTCTTCCCGCAAGTAACGTGTAACGTAAAAGGAGAGAATCAATATGGCAACTCGCATCAAAGAGAAGGCTGCGGCGCGTCAGGCGAATGCCGACAAGCGTCCGCACGCCACCGCCAAGTACGTCCGCGTTGCTCCCCGCAAGGCGAAGATCGTGGTCGATCTGATCCGCGGCAAGCAGGTGGACGACGCGCTGGCCATCCTCATGTATACGCCCAAGAGCGCCGCGCCCGTGGTGGAGAAGCTGCTCAACAGCGCCATCGCCAACGCGGAAAACAAGGATATGGACCGTTCCTCCCTGTATGTCGCGGAGGTCTACGCGAACCAGGGCCCGACCCTGAAGCGCTACTGGGCGCGTTCCCACGGTCGCGCCGACATGATCAAGAAGCACACCAGCCACATTACGATCGTGCTCGACCAGAAGTGAGGGAGGATATAAAATGGGACAGAAAGTTAATCCCCATGGCGCGCGCGTTGGTGTCATCCTCGACTGGAGCACCAAGTGGTACGCAGGGAAAAAGGATTTTTCCAACAACCTGATCGAAGATTACAAGCTGCGCAATCTTCTCAAGGATAAGCTGAACACCGCGGGCATCTCCCGCATCGACATCCAGCGCTCCGGCGCGAAGGTGCACATCTCCGTCTACACCGCCAAGCCCGGCATCGTGATCGGCAAGGGCGGCGCGGGCGTCGAGGCTCTGAAGAAGGAGCTGGAGAAGTTCACCGGACGCCAGGTCGGCCTGGACATCATGGAGATCAAGAACCCCGATACCGACGCCACGCTGGTGGCTGAGAACATCGCCCAGCAGCTGGAGAAGCGCATCTCCTTCCGCCGCGCGATGAAGCAGTCCATCTCCCGGGCCATGAAGGCCGGCGCCAAGGGCATCAAGACCACCTGCTCCGGCCGTCTGGGCGGCGCGGACATCGCCCGCTCCGAGGGCTATCATGAGGGAAGTATCCCGCTTCAGACCCTGCGCGCCAACATCGACTTCGGCTTCGCCGAGGCCAAGACCACCTACGGTCGCGTGGGCGTGAAGGTTTGGATCTACAAGGGCCAGGTGCTCCCCATCAACGGCAAGAAGGTGCTGGTGGGCTACACCGATATGAAGAGCCCGTTCGCCGGACGCGGCGACCGTCGCCGCGGCGATCGCGGCCCCCGCGGTGACCGCAGGGATCGCAACGATCGTCCCGAGCGCAAGGAAGGAGGCAACTAAGCCATGCTGATGCCGAAGAGAGTCAAGCACCGCAAGCAGATGCGAGGCCGCATGAAGGGCAAGGCCCAGCGCGGCAATTTCCTCGCCTACGGTGATTATGGGATCGTCGCCACCCAGCCCGGCTGGGTGACCTCCAACCAGATCGAGGCCGCTCGTCAGGCCATGACCCGTCGCACCAAGCGCGGCGGCCAGGTCTGGATCAAGATCTTCCCGGACAAGCCCATCACCGCCAAGCCGGCCGAGACCCGAATGGGTTCCGGTAAGGGCGCTCCGGAGTACTGGGTATCCGTCGTCAAGCCCGGCCGCGTGCTGTTCGAGATGGCGGGCGTGCCCGAGGAAGTGGCCCGCGAGGCCCTGCGCCTGGCCGGTCACAAGCTGCCCATCACGACCAAGTTCATCAAGCGCGAAGAGATCAAAGCAGAGGGTGGTGAAGAGCAATGAAGACCAAGGACGAATTGAAGGCTCTGCAGGCCAAGACCATGGCCGAGCTCGACACCGATCTGAAGGATAAGAAGAGCGAGCTGTTCAACCTGCGGTTCCAGAAGGCCACCGGCCAGCTGGAGAACACCGCCGCCATCCGCGAGTGCAAGAAGAGCATCGCGCGGGTCAAGACCGTCATCCGTCAGCGCGAGCTGGCCGGGAAGGCATAATGCGAAGGGAGGCAACTGACAATGGCTGAAGCAAGAGGCATGCGCAAGACGCGCACCGGCGTGGTTGTTTCCGACAAGATGGACAAGACCATCGTTGTTGAGATTCGCACCCGCGTCCGCCATCCGCTGTATGGCAAGATCATGAACCGTACCAACAAGATCAAGGCCCACGACGAGAACAATGAATGCGGCATCGGCGATACCGTCCGCGTCATGGAGACCCGTCCGCTGTCCAAGGACAAGCGCTGGCGCCTGGTCGAGATCATCGAAAAGGCTAAGTAAGCCGTTCCAAGGAGGAAGATATATATGATCCAGCCTCAAACCCGTTTGAAGGTGGCCGATAATTCCGGCGCGAAGGAAATCATGTGCTTCCGCGTGCTGGGCGGCTCTTTCCGCCGCACCGGCAGCGTCGGCGACGTGATCGTCGCGTCCGTCAAGTCCGCGAATCCCGGCGGCGCGGTCAAGAAGGGCGAGGTCGTCAAGGCCGTCATCGTCCGCACGAAGAAGCAGTACCGCCGTCCCGACGGAACCTATATCCGCTTCGACGACAACGCTGCCGTGATCATCAACGAACAGAAGCAGCCGAAGGGCACCCGCATCTTTGGGCCCGTGGCTCGTGAGCTCCGCGAAAAGGATTATATGAAGATCGTTTCGCTGGCGCCCGAAGTGCTTTAATGGAGGTGCGACATGGCTTCTAAGCTGAATGTGAAGGTCGGCGACACCGTAAAGGTCATCGCCGGCACCGACAAGAATAAAAAGGACAACACCGGCAAGGTTCAGAAGGTGTTCCCCGAGACCGGCAGGATCATCGTCGAGGGCATGAACATGGTGAAAAAGCACCAGAAGCCCCGTGGACAGGGCATGCCCGGCGGCATCATCGAAAAGGAAGCGGCCATCGACGCCTCCAACGTGATGGTGATTTGCCCCAAGTGCGGCAAGCCCACTCGTGTCGGCCATGTGTTCATCGAAGGCGAAGGCAAGACCTCCCGCCGCAAGCGCCGCGTGTGCAAGAAGTGCAAAGCGGTGTTTGACAACTGATAAGGAGGATCGGCACAATGGCAAGATTAAAGGATAAGTACCGCGCTGAAGTGGTCCCGGCGCTCAAGCAGCGCTTCAACTATAAAAACGTCATGGAGATCCCCCGGCTGGAGAAGATCGTCATCAACATGGGTCTGGGCGACTGCAAGGACAACGCCAAGGCGCTGGAGCAGGCCGTGGGCGAGCTGGAGATCATCGCGGGCCAGAAGCCCCTGGTGACCAAGGCCAAGAAATCCATCGCCAACTTCAAGCTGCGCGCCGGCATGAACGTGGGCGCCAAGGTGACCCTGCGCGGCGACCGCATGTATGAGTTCACCGACAAGCTGGTTTCCATCGTGCTCCCCCGTGTGCGCGACTTCCGCGGCGTGTCCACCAAGGCCTTCGACGGCCGCGGCAACTACGCCCTGGGCGTGCGTGAGCAGCTGATCTTCCCCGAGATCGAGTACGACAAGGTCGAAAAGATCCGCGGCATGGAGATGATCTTCGTCACCACCGCCAAGACCGACGAGGAAGCCAGGGAACTGCTCCGCCTTCTGGGCATGCCGTTCCAGAACGCTTGATAAGGAGGACATGCAACGTGGCTAAGACAAGTATGAAGGTAAAGCAGGCAAGGCCCGCCAAGTTTTCCACCCGCGCCTATACCCGCTGCCGCATCTGCGGCCGCCCCCATTCCGTGCTGCGCAAGTACGGCGTGTGCCGCATCTGCTTCCGCGAGCTGGCCTATGCCGGTCAGATCCCGGGCGTTCGCAAGGCCAGCTGGTGATCTGGCAATTCTAAGGAGGTAACAAAATGGCTGTTATTAATGATCCCATCGCGGATATGCTCACCCGGATCCGCAATGGCCTGATTGCCAGACATGACGCCGTGACGATCCCCGCTTCCAACATGAAGAAGGCGATCGCCAAGATCCTGCTGGACGAAGGCTACATCAAGTCAGTTGATTATATCGACGACGGCCTCCAGGGCCAGATCAAGGTCACCCTGAAGTACGTCGCGGGCAAGGAATCCGTCATCAAGGGCCTCAAGCGCATCTCCAAGCCCGGCCTGCGCGTCTACGCCAAGTCGGACGAGATCCCGAAGGTCCTGGGCGGACTGGGCATCGCCATCGTCTCCACGTCCAAGGGCGTGATGACCGATAAGGCCGCGCGCAACGCGGGCATCGGCGGCGAAGTTCTGGCCTATATTTGGTAAGAGAGTTGGAGGTGCACTAGAATGAGTCGAATCGGTAGACTTCCGATCCCGGTTCCCGCCGGCGTCACCGTGACGATCGCGGACGACAACACCGTCACCGTCAAGGGTCCCAAGGGCGAACTGAGTCAGAAGGTCAACAAGGATATCAAGGTCGAACAGGTCGGCGCCGAGGTCATCGTGTCCCGCCCGTCCGACAGCAAGCCCCACCGCTCGATGCATGGTTTGTACCGGTCCCTGATCCACAACATGGTCGTTGGTGTCACCCAGGGATTCGAGAAGAAGCTGCACATCGAAGGCGTCGGCTGGCGTATCGCTGAGTGGAACAAGAACCAGCTCACCATCGCGGTCGGCTATTCCCATCCCGTGATCGTGGACGCGCCCCAGGGCATCGAGTTCGACGTGGACAAGTCCAACGTCAACTTCTCCGTCAAGGGCATCGACAAGCAGCAGGTCGGCGCCATCGCCGCCGATATCCGCGCCATCCGCAAGCCCGAGCCCTATCATGGCAAGGGCATCCGCTATGAGAACGAGGTCGTCCGCCGCAAGGAAGGCAAGGCCGGTAAGAAGTAAGAGGGAGGTAACCGCACATGTTTAATAAGCGTGATCGCAACGAGGTTCGCAAGATCCGTCACGAGCGCGTGCGCAAAAAGATCAGCGGGACGCCCGAACGGCCCCGGCTTTGCGTATTCCGTTCCAATAAGCACATCTATGCTCAGGTGATCGACGACGTCGCCGGCAACACCCTGGCCGCCGCCTCCACCGTTGAGAAGGAGATCGCTTCTCAGCTGGGCGAGGTCGACAAGAAGGGCGAGGCGCAGCTGGTCGGCAAGATCGTCGCCGAGCGCGCCATCAAGGCCGGCATCAAGGAAGTCGTCTTTGATCGCGGAGGCTATATCTACACCGGTCGCGTGGCCGCGCTTGCCGCTGGCGCTCGCGAGGGCGGTCTTGAGTTCTAAGGAGGATATGACTGATGCAGCGCAACGAGCAAGTAAGTGAATTCACCGAGAAATTGGTCGCCGTCAATCGCGTATCCAAGACCGTCAAGGGCGGCCGCAACATGCGGTTTAGCGCGCTGATGGTCGTCGGCGACGAGAAGGGCCGCGTCGGCTGCGGCATGGGCAAGGCCGTTGAAATTCCGGAAGCCATCCGCAAGGGCAACGAAGCCGCCAAGCGCGCCATGATCACCGTGCCGCTCAACGGCACCACCATCCCCCACGAGGTCGTGGGCGTGTTCGGCACCGGCCGCGTCAAGCTGCTGCCCGCGCCCGAAGGTACCGGCGTCATCGCCGGCGGCCCGGTCCGCGCCGTCCTTGAGGCCTGCGGCATCAAGAACATCGTGACCAAGTCCATCGGCTCCAACAACAAGATCAACATGGTCCGGGCCACCCTGGCAGGCCTAAGCCAGCTCCGCTCCGCCGAACAGGTCGCGCAGATGCGCGGCAAGTCCGTGGAAGAGCTGCTCGGTTAAGGGGGTATACGCATATGAAGCTTAAGATCACACAGACCAAGTCCACCATCGCGTGCCTGAAGGATCAGATCGCCACCGTGAAGGCCCTGGGTCTCCATCGCATCGGCCAGACCGTCGTGAAGGAAGACAACCCCGCCATCCGCGGCATGATCTTCAAGGTCAAGCACATGGTCAAGGTCGAAGAGATTGCAGAGTAAGGAGGTTGACCCAACATGAAACTTCATGATTTGAAACCCGCTGTGGGTGCGACCACCGCCCCGAAGCGTCTGGGACGCGGCGTCGGTTCCGGTTTGGGCAAGACCTCCGGCAAGGGCCACAAGGGCGCCAAGGCCCGCTCCGGCGGCGGCAAGCGGCCCGGCTTCGAGGGCGGCCAGATGCCCCTGACCATGAGGCTGCCCAAGCGCGGCTTCACCAACAAGTGGCGCGTGGAATACGCCACCGTCAACGTCGATCGCCTCAATATCTTTGAGGACGGCGCTGTCGTGTCTCCCGTGGAGCTCATCCAGGCCGGCATCCTGAAGAACGTTCAGGACGGCGTGAAGATCCTCGGCAACGGCGAGATCACCAAGAAGCTGACCGTGCAGGCGAACAAGTTCTCCGAGACGGCCAAGCAGAAGATTGAGGCGGCAGGCGGGAAAGTCGAGGTGTTCTGATATGCGCGAAACATTGAAGAACGCCTGGAAGATCGCGGACCTCAGGAAGAAGATCATCTACACCCTGGGCATGCTGCTTCTCTATCGCGTGCTGTGCTTCATCCCGACCCCGGGCGTTGACACAACGTTCATCGCCCAGGCCATGGATCAGTACAGCCTGCTGGGCTTCATCAATTCGATGACCGGCTCCAACCTCTCCAACTTCAACATCATGGCGATGGGCATCACCCCGTACATCAACGCGAGCATCATCATGCAGCTCTTGTGCGTAGCGATCCCGAAGCTCGAGGAGATGCAGAAGGAGGGCGAGGAGGGCCGCAAAAAGATCGCCCAGATCACCCGCTACGTCACCGTGGGCCTTGGCTTCATCCAGGCCATCGCCCTGACCGTGGGCCTGCGCACCAGCGCGACCGGCGGCTTCCTGAGCTACCTGACCATCGGCCTGTGCCTGGCGGCCGGCACCGCCATCGCCATGTGGATGGGCGAGCGCATCACCGAGAACGGCATCGGCAACGGCATCTCGCTGCTGATCTTCGCCGGCATCATCTCCAACCTGGCCCACGCCGTGATCACGAGCATCTACAACCTGTTCGTCAATCCGACCATGGCCTCCATCCCGGTGATGATCGCCAGCATCCTGGTGTTCCTCATCCTGATCGTCGGCATCGTGTTCGTCGACCTGGGCGAGCGCCGCATCCCGATCCAGTATGCCAAGCGCATGGTGGGCCGGAAGATGTACGGCGGCCAGTCCACGCACATCCCGCTGAAGCTGAACGCCTCCGGCGTGCTGCCGCTGATCTTCGCCAACGCGATCATGCAGTTCCCCGCCACCATCCTGGCGTTCTTCCCCAACAGCGCGGCCAACCAGTGGTGGACCGCCCACGTGAGCTCCACCCGGCCGCTCTACCAGCTGATCTTCGCGCTGATGATCTTCGGTTTCACGTTCTTCTACTCCGAGATCAGCTTTAACCCCGTTGAGATCTCCAAGAATATCCAGGCGAACGGCGGCATGATCCCCGGCATTCGCCAGGGTAAACCCACCAGCGATTTCATCAAGAAGATCACCCACAGGATCACCATGTTCGGCGCCATCTACCTGGCGGTGCTGGCCGTGATCCCGATGATCATCTACTCTATCGCCCGTGTGAGCCTGCCCTTCGCGGCCTCCTCCCTGCTGATCGCCGTCTCCGTCGCCATGGAGACCATGCGCGAGCTGGAGAGCCAGATGCTGATGAGGCATTATAAGGGCTTCCTGCAGTGACCTCAGGAGGTTGATATGAAACTTATCTTCTTAGGCCCTCCCGGCGCGGGCAAGGGCACGCAGGCCGCGGGGGTGAGCGCGCATCTCAAGGTGCCGCACATCTCCACCGGCGACATGTTCCGCTCCGCCATCAAGAACGCGACCCCCGTGGGTCTCGAAGCCAAGAAGTACCTGGACGCCGGCGAGCTGGTGCCCGACAGCGTGGTCATCGACATGGTGCGCGAGCGCCTGTCGATGCCCGACTGCGCCAACGGCTACCTGCTTGACGGCTTCCCGAGAACGGTGGAACAGGCCGTGGCGCTGGACGACATCTCCGCGCCCGAGGCCGTGGTCGACATCGAGGTCCCCGACGACCGGCTCATCAGCCGCCTCACCGGGCGCCGGGTGTGCGAGAAGTGCCAGGGCACGTTCCACATCTCAAAGCTCGCTGACGAGAACGTCTGCCCCCTCTGCGGCGGCAGGGTCTATCAGCGCAACGACGACAAGCCCGAGACGATCAACACCCGCCTGCGCGCCTACCACGAGCAGACCGAGCCGCTGATCGGCTACTATTCCGGGCTGGGCAAGCTGCGTCGCGTTGAGGTCAACCGGTTAAAGACCGTCAACGGCGACAGCCGACCGGAGGAGGTCTTCAAGGCCATCCTCGCAACGCTGGAGTAACTGCATGATCACCATCAAAAACGAATCACAGATAGAGAAGATGCGCAAGGCCGGCGTGCTGCTGCACGACGTGCTGGAAGCCCTGCGCAGGGAGATCGAACCCGGCGTCACCACCCTGCACCTGGACCAGTTGGCCGAAAAGCTGATACGCCAGGCGGGGGCCGTGCCCTCCTTCAAGGGCTACGAGGGCTTTCCCTTTTCGATCTGTGCTTCCGTAGACGATCAGGTCGTACACGGCTTCTCCAATAAGAAGCCCCTTCGCAAGGGACAGCTTCTCTCCGTAGACTGCGGCTGCATACTGGACGGATGGCAGTCCGACAGCGCGTTCTCCGTGCTGGTGGGCGGCGGTTCGCCCCAGGCCCAGCAACTGGTGGATGTCACCGAGAGGTGCTTCTGGCTGGGCGCGCAGCAGGCAGTGGCGGGCAATCACCTGGGCGACATCGGCCACGCCATCCAGACCTATGCCGAATCCTTCGGCTACGGCGTCATCCGGGACCTGTGCGGACATGGCATAGGCACCGAGATGCACGAGGACCCCAACGTCCCCAACTACGGCCGCGCCGGGCGCGGCGTGAAGCTGGAGGCGGGCATGACCATCGCCATCGAGCCGATGATCTCCGCGGGCACCTGGAAGGTGTACCAGGAGGACGACGGCTGGACGGTCGTCACCCGGGACGGCAGCCTGTGCTCCCACTACGAGCACACCCTGCTCATCACCGACGGCGAGCCTGAGATACTGTCCTATCCCGGCATGAAGGTGTCGGAGGTACTGAAATGAACCAACTGCCCATCGAAGTTGGAAGCGTCGTGCGGTCCAAGGCCGGACGCGACCAGGGGCGGCTGTTCCTGGTGGTATCGGAGGTGGACGACGATTTCGTTATGATCGCCAATGGGGATCTGCGGAAACTGGATCGTCTGAAAAAGAAGCGCCGCAAGCATTTGAAGCCCACGGGCACGGTGATCGGGGCGCTGCGCGACCGGCTCTCCCAGGGGGAAAAGGTCGAGGATCATGAGTTGCGCGCATGGTTGCGTGAGGAGGAGGAAAAGTTTGTCCAAGTCTGATGTTATCGAAGTGGAAGGCGTTGTCACTGAATCCTTTCCCAACGCCATGTTTGAAGTCCAACTGCCCAACGGGCATAAGATACTCGCGCACGTCTCCGGCAAGATGCGCATGAATTACATCCGCATCTACCCCGGCGACAAAGTCACCATTGAGCTCTCGCCCTATGATCTGACCCGCGGTCGCATCACCTGGCGCTCCAAGAGCTAAGCAACAGATATGAAAGAGGAGGCGGTATCATGAAAGTGAGACCTTCCGTGAAGCCTATCTGCGAAAAGTGCAAGATCATCAAGCGCAAGGGCCGCGTCATGGTCATTTGCGAGAATCCCAAGCATAAGCAGAAGCAGGGCTGAGCCCCATCGCCCGCCGCGCGCAAGCGCGGCGGGCGATTCTATTCAGTTGCGGAGCCAATGAAGGAATCATGATACGATTTCAAATGTATGAACGATCTACGTCGTAGGGGCGCCGTTGCGGCGCCCGCCCGAGTACAT
>JAFUWR010000073.1 GCA_017471125.1 Clostridia bacterium
GCGGCAGGGGCGGACGAAGGCCGGGTCGGAGAAGCTCTACGAGGTCACCGACGCCATCATCCGGGCGCACGTCGAGGACGGCTCACTAAAACCCTGACAGTTATGTAAAATCTATTGCTTTCTGTTAGAAGACGTGTTATAATTACATTGATATATTACTTTACCGGCGAATGAAGAAATGGCGTGGGTGTTCGGTATGACCATCAGGCTTGGTTTCTCATTGATATTCATGGTCCTCTCGGTGGCGCTGGCGGTGTGCGGCGCGGTGGCCCTGCGCTCCAAGAAGGAGATCGGCGTGCCGCTGGGCAGGATGCTGTTCTGTCTGATCCCGCCGGTGGTGGGCAACCTGCTCATCATCGCGTCGGCGACCGAGTTGCCCGCCACCATCGGGTGCTATCTCTATTACGTCGGCATCAACTTTACGGTGTTCGGCCTTTTGCGCTACACCCTGACCTACTGCAAGGTGGACTGGGTGAGCGACCGGCTGCGCGTCTTTGTGCTTAGCCTGCTGGGGCTGGACATCCTTCAACTCCTCTGCAACATCTTCTTTCACCACGCCTTCGGCATCGAGCGCATCGAGCTCTACGGCCGCCCGTACTACCGCATGGTCCCGTACCTGCCGCAGAACCTGCACCGCGTATTGGTGTATTCGCTGCTGTTCGCGGTGGTGGCCGTGTTCTTCACCAAGATGCTCCACTCCTCGCGCATCCACGCGCGGCGCTACGCCGTCATATTCTTCACCCTCGTCGTCGTCATCCTCTGGTGCACGTTCTACGTCGTCTCCCGCACGCCGCTGGACCGCTCCATGATCGGCTACGCCTTTTTCGGCCTGATGGCCTTCTATTTCTCGCTGTACTACAAGCCCGTCCGCCTGCTGAACCGCATCATGGTGGACATCTCCGCCGAATTGCCCGACGCGCTCTACTTCTTTGACGACGCGGGCACCTGCATCTGGATGAACAAGGAGGGCATGCAGCTATTGCGCCTGTCGGCGGGCGACCTCGACGCGGTGCCGGAGCGCCTGAAGCCCTACCTGGCCGGCAGTCAGGAAACTGACAACTGGACCTCCGACGTGGAGGTGGAAAACGAGAAGGGCAAGCGCTACTACCACCTCGAGCGCCGCACCATCCGCGACGGCCGGGGCCGCATCGACGGCGCTTTCCTGAACGTCCGCGACGACACCCAGGCGCGGCTCAAGCTGATGCAGGAGGAGCAACGGGCGCGGCACGACGAGCTGACCGGCCTGTTTACCCGCCCCTACCTGTACCACCGCATCCGCGAGCTGATGGCCGGGGCGGGGCGGGGCGAGGTCTACGACCTGGTGTTCGCCAACGTCAGCGGCTTCAAGCTGGTCAACGACATCTTCGGCACCGCCTTCGGCGACAAGGTGCTTCAAAAGATCGCGGCGCTGCTGGGCGAGATCGTGCCCGCCGGCGGCGTCTACGGAAGATTGGGCGGGGACACCTTCGGCCTGTTCGTGCCCGATCGCGCCTTCGACGCCGAGCGGGTGGAGGCGCTGCTCAAGGACTTCACTGTCAGCGCCGGCGACGTGGAGTACCACGTGCTCATCCACATGGGCGCTTACGAGGTCCGGGAGCGCGGCCTCGACGTGTCGGTGATGTTCGACCGCGCCCGCATCGCCTGCGCCAGCCTGCAAAACGACTACCACACCCACGTGGCCCGGTACGACGACGCCATGCGCGTCAACATGGTCTGGGAGCAGCAGATCACCGGCGAGCTCCACAACGCCATTAAGACCCGGCAGATCATACCGTACCTCCAGCCGCTGGTGGACGTGTCGGGCAGGGTCGTGGGCGCGGAGGCGCTGGTCCGCTGGAACCACCCGGAGCACGGCTTCCTGGCCCCATACCGCTTCGTGCCCATCTTCGAGCGCAACGGCATGATCGCCGAGCTGGACCGCTACATGTGGCGCTGCGCCTGCGAGCAGTTGGCCGAGTGGCGCGACAGGGACCTGTTCATCTCCGTGAACATATCGCCCAAGGACTTCTACTTCATGGACGTGGCCGCGGAGATCAAGGCCCTGACCCGGGAGTACGACGTGGACCCGGCGCGGCTGTGCATCGAGATCACCGAGGGCGTCATGATCTCCGACGTGGAGAACAAGATACGCATATTGGACGACCTGCGCGACGCGGGCTTCGTGGTGGAGATGGACGACTTCGGCAGCGGCTATTCGTCGCTCAATATGCTCAAGAACATGCCCATCGACGTCATCAAGATCGACATGGTGTTCCTGCGCAACGCCGAGGACGACGTGAAGTCCGGGAAGATCCTCCAGAACATCATCCACATGTCCACGGACCTGAACATCGTGCCGCTGACCGAGGGCGTGGAGACCAAGAAGCAGTACGACGACCTGACGCAGATGGGCTGCAAGCTGTTCCAGGGGTATTACTTCGCCAAGCCCATGCCCGTCGGGGATTTCGAGGCCCATTACCTGGCCGCGTGACCATCATGACCGTATAGAAAGGGGTCGCCGCTGTATGGCGCCCCTTCGTTTTATATCCATCCATGGGACCATATTCAGGAGGGCTATCATGAGGAGAATTATGACGCTGCTGCTCTGCGCGGCTCTGCTGCTTGCGCTCTGCGCCCACGCGGAGGGGGACGGGGCCGCAGCCAACGATTTGGGACTGTACATCAACGAGGTCTACGCCGCGGGCGAGGGCGACGACTGGGCCGAGATCATCAACACGGGCAAGGACACCGTCGATCTGTCCGGCATGGGCCTGTCCGACGACCCCGCCCGCCCCATGCGCTGGACCTTCCCGGCGGGCACGACCCTCCGCGCCAACGGGCTGATCGTGGTGACGCTCATCGGCAAGGACGCCGACCCCGCGGGCGTGGCGGGGCTGTGGGCGGGCTTCGCGCTGTCCGAGGGGGAGACGCTCATATTGAGCGACGCGAATGGACGGACCCTCGACCAGGTGGCCATCGGCGGCGGGCTCGAGAACCTGAGCCTCGGCCGCGCCCCGGGGGAGGACGCCCTGCGCGTGTTCGACGCGCCCACCAAGGGGCAGGGGAACGTCGCCGAGGCCTACGAGGCCAAGCTGGACCCGGTGACCTTCTCCACCGGCGGCGCGTGCGCCGAGGCCGAGGTCAGGCTGGAGCTGTTCGCCCCGGAGGGCGCGACCATCCACTACACCATCGACGACACCGAGCCGGACGCCACCGCCCGCAAGTACAACGGCCCGCTGGTCCTCCGCGAGAACACCCGCGTCCGCGCCTACTGCGAGCGCGAGGGCTGGCTGCCCTCCGACGTGCGCGTTGTCACCGTGCTGCCCGGGGAGCCCACGCGCTACCGCGTGGTGTGCGTCTACGGCGACGCCGGCGACCTGAAGACCGGCAACAAGGGCAACGGCAAGGCGGTGTTCGCCGAGGCCTACGACCCCGACGGCAC
>JAFUWR010000074.1 GCA_017471125.1 Clostridia bacterium
AAACTGATTTTGACGATTCTGCGAATCGGCAAAATCACCGAAATGGGGAATTGAGTTACCTGCTGCCGCGCATCCTCTTGAAATCAAACAGATCCCGGAGGGATCTGAACCAGAACTCCACTCTCCACTCTCCACTCTTCACTCTTCACTTTTCTTTCATCGTGACGTTCGCCGCCGAACAGATCACAAGCAATATGATGGCCGCGAGGATGGCCGCCATGCCGCCGGAGAAGCCGAACCGGTCGGCCAGCGCGTCCACCACGGTGGGCATGATGATGCCGCCTAAGGACCCGAGGGCCAGCAGCATGCCGGTGGCCATGGGGTATTTGTTGGTGTAGGGCGCGGCGTCGGCGTAGATCATCGGGCAGATGCCGGACATGCAGAAGCCCGTCAGCCCCACGAACAGCGTCACCGCGGCGATGGACCCGGAGAACAGCATCCCCGCGAAGGACAGCGCCTCGCAGGCGGCGCAGCCGAGCATCAGCGCCCGCACGCTCACCCGCTGGCTCAGCCACGCGCAGCACAGCCGCCCCACCAATATCACCGCCCACAGCAGCGTCGCCATGGTCTGGCTGTACGCCCGCACCGCGTCCGCCCCGCCCAGAGCGTCGGCCAGCCCCGCGCGGCTCTGGAGGTAGGTCACCAGCCAGCCGTTGATGGAATACTCCGAGCACAGGTAGAACAGCATCATCAGCGCAAGCGTCACGAATCTCGCGTCGCGCATGAAGCCGAAGCCGCCCGTGCCGCCGGCCTGCTTCGCGGGCCGGTCGTTCTCGACGGTGGTCC
This sequence comes from Clostridia bacterium, assembly GCA_017471125.1. Lineage (GTDB taxonomy): Bacteria > Bacillota > Clostridia > Christensenellales > Aristaeellaceae > UBA2862. The sequence goes on from JAFUWR010000074.1 coordinate 787, forward strand.
TGGACAGGTTAAGGACCGACACCGCGCCGCAGGCCACCACCAGCATCAGCGCCGCCCGCCAGCTTATGAGGCTCCTAAACGCCAAAAACAGCATCGGCGCGGCGATGGCGCCCACCGAGAACGTGCAGTGCAGCAGGTTCAGCGCCGCGGCGTTGCCGTCGGTGACGGCGTTGACGGTGGCGTTGTTGAAGTTGGTCACCCCGCCCCGGCCCATGCCGGTCAGTATGAACGCCAGGAACAGCACGCCCTTCGCCCCGCACAGCGCGATCAGCGCCATGCCCACGAACGCCAGCGCCGACAGCGCCACCACCGTGCGCTTGCGGCCCAGGTACGCGCCCACCGCGCCCGACAGGAAGCCCGCCGCCAGGTTGCCGATGGAGTGCGCCGACAGCAGCATGCCGCTGAACGTGTCCGTCAGGCCGTTCGCCGCCTTCAGGTCGGGCATCATCGACCCCTGGGTCAGCGCCAGCAGGCCGCTGACGAAATAGGCGTAGAAGCAGGCCCAAACTAAAGTACGCTGTGATTTGGTAAGCGACTTCGTAAACGAAAACATTTTAATCTCCTATGATTGTCAATTTATCCCTTACACCTTTCCCCCATATGTTCATGGAGGTAGCTCCACACCGCCTCGTCGTCCGTATTCGCCTGCCCATCGGGTATCAGATACGCCCTTGCAGGCGCGACGTACAGGTAGACGCAGCCCTTGCGCCGGAACGCGGCGGGCACGTCGGCCCACTTGACGAACTGGGCGTCCTCTTTTCGCTGGTCGTTCGCGACGCGGACGCCGTCGAAGGTCAGGCCGACGGTATAGACGCGCCGGGGCGGGTCGAGCTTCGCGGCCTGGAGGTTGACCTGGGACAGGAAGGTGCCCACGTACACCAGCGGCAGGCCGAGGCCCACCACCAGCAGCACCGCGGCGATCAGCCCGGACTGGGGCTTGCGGCTTATGAGCGCCACGGCGGCGAAGGCGAACAGTATCGCGGCGAACGCGGCGGGCCTGATCCAGCGCTTCCTTAATACAAACGTGTCGAAGAAGCTGAACCGGCGGAAGGTCTTTGCGTCCAGCTTCACGGGGACGGTGATCTCTCTCTCCATATGTACCTCCGGGCGTCACTCCGCCGCGGGCTGCAGGCGCACGCCGCTGTCGCGCCTGCCGGCGCAGGCGCTGGGGCTGATGCCGAACACCTGCTTGAAGGCGCGGTAGAAGGCGCTGTAATCGGAAAAGCCGCACTCGTGGCAGGCCTCGGTGACCGCCGCGCCGTGGGTGATCATGGTGTAGGCCGCGTCCAGGCGCTTGCGGCGCACGCACTCGGCCAGCGTCATGCCGGTGACGTGCTTGAACTGGCGGTTGAGCGTGTTCTTATCCATGAAGAAGATCTCGGAAAGCTCCGTCACGCTCAGCGGGTCCTTTAAGTGCGCGGAGATGTACTCGTACACCCGCATCATGTCCTGGTAGCGCCGGGCCGCGCGGCCCGTCATGCCCGAGGGCGCGTTGGACAGGACGCGGCTGATGTGGATGAGCAGCTGCGCCACCACCAGGCGGTTCAGCGACGCGCTATCCACGTCGTTCAGCTGCTTCTCGTGCAGAAGCGAGAACAGCAGCCCGATCATCAATTCATAGGTCTCCGGGTCCGGGACGATGAGGTTCCGCCCCTTCATGTCCTCCGGCGACAGCTTGCGAAAGCGCGGCAGCAGCCCCGTCAGCGACTGCACGAAGGACGTGTTCAGCCACAGCACGAAGCGCTCCACCTTGAGCCCGGCCTCGCTGACGTCGGAGTAGTGGGTCTGCCCCGGCGGGATCAGCACCACCATCCCCGGCCCCAGCTTGTAGCGGTGGCCGTCCACGATGTAGGTGACCCCCTCCGAGCGGGGGAAGTACATCTCGTAGAAGTCGTGGGAATGGGGCGTGATGAACCCCGGCGCGGTGTCCACCCGATGGAAGATCTCGAAGTCGTCCTGCTGCATGACCTGCCGGACGATGAACGGCGACACATAGGACATATCCATACAAGCACACCTCCCCGCGTTCTGTCAACATTATATGAAAAGTTGATGTTTTTTGCAATCTAATAATCCACTTTCACCATGTACTTTTTACGAAATTTGTGGTTAAATATCATTGTAAAGTTTCCGCGAGAGCGGACAGAGGCGGATCCAGGGCGCAAAGCGCCTGGAATATAGAAAGAGGAGGATTCATTTCATGAAGAAGCTGTTTAGCATCGCGCTGGTACTGGTCATGCTGATGAGCTGCGCGTCCGCGCTGGCTGAGGTCACCCTGACCTACGCCGAGGTCAACCCCGTCGAGGGCACCGTCGTTGGCGACGTGGCCTTGGCCTTCAAGGACAAGCTGGAAGAGCTGTCCGGCGGCGAAGTCCTGGTGGACATCCAGGCCAACGGCGTCATGGGCGATGAGAAGACCGTGCTCGCCAACATCCTGGGCGGCGACACCTCCGTGGACATCGTCCGCATCTCCGCCTTCGCGCTGAACCAGTATGGCGCCGTCAAGAGCGTGTTCCTGACCCTGCCCTATGTGTTCACCAGCGAGGATCACTACTGGAAGTTCGTCGAGAGCGACCTGGCCAAGGAAATGCTGGCCGAGTCCAAGGAAGTCGGCCTGCCCTTCAACGGCCTGGCCTACGGCGAGGAGGGCTTCCGCCACTTCTTCTCCAAGGTGGACATCAAGACCATCGACGACCTCAAGGGCCTGAAGATCCGCGTGTCCGACGACCCCATCATGACCGGCATGATCCAGGGCCTGGGCGCCGCCTTCACCCCCGTCTCCTTCGGCGAGCTGTACACCAGCCTGCAGACCGGCGTGGTGGACGCCGCTGAGCAGCCCATCACCAACTACCTGTCCAACTCCTTCCAGGAGGTCGCGCCCTACCTGCTCAAGGACGGCCACACCCTGGGTACCATCGAGCTGATCGCCACCGACGCCGCGCTGGACAAGCTGACCGACGAGCAGAAGGCCATGGTCCAGGAGGCCGCCGACTACGCGATGGCCGTCTGCAAGGAGTCCGTCACCGCCAAGCAGGACGAGGCCCAGCAGAAGCTGATCGACATGGGCTGCACCGTCACCGAGGTCGAGGACAAGACCCCCTGGCAGGAAGCCACCAAGGACGTGCTGGCCGCCAACATCGCCGGCATGGAGGACATCTACGACGCCATCCTGGCGCTCCAGTGATCCAAACAGATCTGACCCTATAACAACCCGTCGGGGGCGCAGGGCTTGACCCCTGCGCCCCCGATTTTGTCCATTCGATGTGTTCTTCCCGGAGAACGACCTCTCAGTCTGGCACTTCGTGCCAGCCAGCTCCCCTGGAAGGGGAGCCAAGAGGGTTACGGTTCCGCGCGGCAGCCTTGGCTCCCCTTTCAGGGGAGCTGGCACCGGCGACAGCCGGTGACTGAGAGGTCGTTTCCCCGATCAATGTTCCCCTGTGGAGGAGGTTTGCACAAATGCCCGCATTTTTCCAGACCCTGGAAAAGATAAAGCCCGTCTATGACTGGGCGTACAAGATCATGCTCGTGATCTGCAAGCTCTTGCTGATCGCGGACATCATCATCACCTCCGTGACCGTGGCCGGGCGCTATTTCCCGTTCTTCACCGCGCCCCACTGGTCCGAGGAGATCATACTGACCCTGATGGTGTACATGGCGGTGCTGTCGGCCACCCTTGCCATCCGCAAGCGCAGCCACATCCGCATGACCGCCTTTGACAACTACCTGCCCCGCAAGGCGCTGCTGTGTCTGGATCTGTTGGCGGACGTGGCCGTGCTGGTGCTGGGCGTGATCCTGCTGGTGGAGGGCGCGAAGGTGGTCAGCCCCACCGGGAACATCGCGAAGTTCGCGAAGTATTCGTCCTTGCCCAAGCTGAGCCAGATCTGGATGTACATGCCCGTGCCGGTGGCCGGCGTCGGCATGATCATCTTCGAGCTGGAGCAGGTGTTCCAGCGCATCGAGGCCTTCTACAAGAAGGACGACGGGAAGGAGGCGCAGGCGTGATGGCGGGCGAGAATTTATCCACTTTGATTTTGCTGGGCAGCTTCCTGCTCATGGTGTTCCTCCGCTTCCCCATCGCCTACTCGGTGGGCATCTCGACGGTGCTGTGCCTGATCTCCATGGGCCAGAACCTGAGCGTGCTGCCCATGCAGATGGTGCGCGGCGTGTGGTCCTTCTCCCTGATGGCCGTGCCCTTC
>JAFUWR010000075.1 GCA_017471125.1 Clostridia bacterium
GCCCAGCGCCGCCGCCACGGAGGTGCGGATGACCGCCGCCCGACGCGCGCCCGCGGCGTGCACGGCCTCCTCAAGCGCGGCCCGCTCCACCCGCGTCGCGCCCTGGGACATGGACACCACCAGCCGGTTCTTCTCCAGCGCCCGCCGCTTGCCCAGCGCCTTTTCGGACAGCTTCTTCAACAGCGCCGTCGTCAGCTCGATGTTCGCCACCGCGCCGTCCTGCACGGGGCTTATGAGCGTGCAGTCCTTCGGGGTGCGGCCCAGCATCTGGCGGGCGTCGCGGCCCACGGCGATGATCTCGTCGATGTCGTCCCGCAGGGTCAGCACGTAGCTCGGCTCCCGCAGCACCACGCCCTCGTTCTCCAGGCAGATCGTCACATTGGCGGAGCCCAGGTCGATGCCCACGCCGCCGGTAGAAAAAACGCCCATGTTACCTCCGGTAAAATATCAGAAATCGAAGTGAGAAAGCATGTCTTTTACATCGTCCACCGGGAACCCCATCACGTTCTCGAAGGAGCCGTCGAGCCCGGTCACGAACGCCCCGGCCCCGCCCTGTATGGCGTAGGCCCCGGCTTTGTCCATGGGCTCGCCGGTGGCGATGTAGGCGTCGATCTCGTCGTCAGTAAGCGCCCGGAAGGTGACGCCGGTGCGCACGGCCCGGGTCTCGTGCCTGCCGGTGGCGACGTCCATGACGCACACGCCGGAGAACACCTCGTGCTCCCGGCCCGACAGCATGCGGAGCATGCGATGGGCGTCGGCCTCGTCCTCGGGCTTGCCCAGCGGCATGCCGTCCACCGACACCAGCGTGTCCGAGGCGATGATGACGCCACTGTCATAATGCGCCGCGCCCGAGAGCGCCTTGCGCTCCGAGAGCGCGTACACGATGTCCCGGGCGTGGCCGCCCACGTGCTCGTCCACGTCGGGCGTACAGATCTCGAAGGTATAGCCCATCCGCCCGAGCAGCTCCCGCCTGCGCGGGGAGCCGGAGGCCAGTATCAACGGTCGGTCGTTCGCCATGCCGCTCACCCTCATAGCATATCCCATAATAATACAACTTATATTATACCACATAACGGGCGTGAATTAAAGTAAATTGTAGGCGCAGGCAGTATTTGTCACGAATATATTACATTTGTTTGACACAAAGGGGCCATTTATGGGGTTTGGTTGTATTTGTATTTGCATTTTCTATCGGTTTGTGCTATCATAGTTCCGTCCAACGGAAACGTGGCACGAAAGGAAGGGTGATCAGATGCCGGGTGCTATTCGCAGCTGCGCGGGCGGCGTCGTGTTCTGTGACGACGAGGTTTTCCTGCTGATGAGCGATCGCGGGGAGTGGGTGATGCCCAAGGGCGTCATCCGCAGCCAGAACCGCTCCAATGACGTGGCGCTCTGGCGCGTGGAGGACGAGGCGGGCATCCACGCCGAGATCATCGGCATCGCCGGGAACACCCGCTACGACTTCTTCTCCGAGAGCCGCGGGCGGGAGATCAGCAACCGCATCCAGTGGTTCGCCATGCGGGCCGAGGACAAGGCGTTCCACATCTCCTACGACCAGGGCTTCCTCAACGGCAATTACTATCCCATCGACCGCGCCCGGGAGCTGCTGACCTACGAGGGCGACAAGCAGGTCCTCGATACCGCCTATCAGATCTATAAGCAGAGCATGGATCAATGACCCGCAGGGTCCATTTCCCGCCGCCCCACCGCGGCGGGGATTTTTTTGCCCTTCCCGCCCGGAAACGCTGGACATATGGCCTGCGAAATGTTAAAATATAGATAGCAGAACGCGCGGCCTGGCGCAGGCGGCGCGCGGGAGGAGTGTGGGACATGAACGAGACACTGAAAGCATGGGTGAAGGAATCGAAGCGCATCGTGTTCTTCGGCGGCGCGGGGGTGTCCACGGAGAGCGGCATCCCGGACTTCCGCTCGGTGGACGGCCTGTACAACACCCAATACAAGTATCCCCCGGAGACGATCCTGAGCCACGGCTTCTTCATGCGGGAGACCGAGGAGTTCTATCGCTTCTACCGCAACAAGATGCTCTTCCCGGACGCCCAGCCCAACGCGGCGCACAGGAAGCTGGCCCAGTGGGAGGCCGAGGGCAAGCTCCTCGGCGTGGTGACCCAGAACATCGACGGGCTCCACCAGGCGGCGGGGTCCAAGAAGGTCTACGAGTTGCACGGCAGCGTGCTGCGCAACTACTGCATGCGCTGCGGCAAGTTTTACGACCTCGACTACATGATGAAGTCCGATGGCGTGCCCAAGTGCGCGTGCGGCGGGCTCGTCAAGCCGGACGTGGTGCTCTACGGCGAGAACCTGGACAGCGACGTGATCCAGGGCGCGTGCAACGCCATCAGCCAGGCGGACATGCTCATCATCGGCGGCACGTCGCTGGCGGTGTACCCGGCGGCCAGCTTCATCGACCTGTACCGCGGCCATCGCATGGTGCTGGTGAACCTGTCGCCCACGCCCCAGGACAGCCGCGCCGACCTGGTCATCCACGAGCGCATCGGCCAGGTGTTCTCCGAGCTCTGATGTCCGAGCGGCTGGTGGCCTTCCCGCCGGTGTGGCGGGCGGACGCGGAGATACTGATCCTCGGCTCCATGCCCAGCGCGGCGTCGCTGGAGGTGGGCTTCTACTATGGACACCCCCGGAACGCCTTCTGGCGCATCCTGTCGGATGTTTACGGCTGCCCTCTGCCCGAGAGCATCGAGCAAAAGCGGGCGATCCTGATAGAACACCGGCTGGCCCTGTGGGACGCGCTGACCGCCTGCCGCCGGGAGGGGTCGCTGGACAGCGCCATAAGGGAGCCGGAGCTGAACGACTTCGAGGGGCTGTTTCGGGACTGCCCGAAGATTAAGCGGGTGCTGTTCAACGGCGGGACGGCGGCGAAGCTGTTCATGAAGTCGGGCGCGGGCCATCTGGAGGGGCGTCAAGCGGTGACGCTGCCGTCCACCAGCCCCGCCTACACGCTATCTTATGAAAGGAAGCTGGCGCTCTGGCGTCAGGCCCTGGTGGGAATGTTATGAACCCTTGCGACATCATCCGAAAGAAGCGGTTCGGCGGCGAGCTGAATGAAAAGGAGATACGCGCCTTCGTGGACGGCGCGGTGGACGGCAGCTTCGCGGACTATCAGGTCTCGGCGCTGCTGATGGCCATCTGCATCAACGGCATGTCCGACCGGGAGACGCTGGCGCTGACCCTCGCCATGGCGAAGTCCGGCGACACCCTCGACCTGTCCGACGTGCCCGGCGTCAAGGCCGACAAGCACTCCACCGGCGGGGTGGGGGACACCACGTCGCTGATATTGGTGCCCCTGGTGGCCTGCTGCGGCGTCAAGATGGCGAAGATGTCCGGGCGCGGCCTGGGCTTCACCGGCGGCACGCTGGACAAGCTGGAATCCATCCCGGGCATGTCCATCGAGAAGGACATCGAGGGCTTCAAGCAGCAGGTGCGCGAGGTGGGCTGCGCCATCATCGGCCAGACCGCGCGGCTCGCGCCCGCGGACAAGGTGCTCTACGGCCTCAGGGACGTGACCGCCACGGTGGACTGCCTGCCGCTGATCGTGTCGTCGATACTGTCAAAGAAGCTGGCGGCGGGGTGCGACGTGGTGGTACTGGATGTCAAGACCGGCTCCGGCGCGCTGATGGACACCGAGGAGAAGTCCCGGCAGTTGGCCGAGACGATGGTCCGCATCGGCAACATGAGCGGCAAGCGCTTCTCCGCGCTCATCACCGACATGGACCAGCCGCTGGGCAGCTACATCGGCAACGCCCTCGAGGTGGAGGAGGCCATCGGCGTGCTGTCGGGCAATATCGACGGGCCGCTGAAGGACGTGTCGCTGACCCTGGGCGCGCACATCCTGCATAACTCCGGCGCGGTGGAGAGCGTCGAGGCGGGCATCGCGCTGTTGAACGAGAAGATCAAAAACGGCGAGGGCCTGAAGAAGTTCTCCGAGATGATCGCGGCCCAGGGCGGCGACCCGCGGGTGGCCTACGACACCGGCTTGCTGCCCAAGGCCAAGTACCACATCGACGTCACCGCCGACCGGGACGGCTACGTGACCGCCATGCGCACCGACGACCTCGGCAACGCCGCCAAGCGCCTGGGCGCGGGGCGCGAGCGCAAGACCGACGCGCTGGACCTGTCCGTGGGCCTGGTGATGAAGGTCCGGGTGGGGGACAAGGTCAGGAAGGGCGACGTGCTCTGCACCCTCCACGCCGGGGACGGGTCCGACCGCATCGGGGCGCACAACCTGGTGCATAAGTCCATCCTCATCGGCGACGCGCGGCCCGCGCCGAAGCCGCTGATCCGGGCCGTGGTGACGTGATGGGCGGACGCAAGGGCGCGCTCCCGCGGCTCATTTTGGCCGCGGGGGGCTGGCTGGTGGCGGCGGTGGCCCTGCCGCTGGCGCTGGGCCGGGCGTTCAACGCCCTGTTCGCCGCCTGGAACGTCAACGCCGACACCGTGACCCGGGCCCCGGGCTGGGCGCGGATGGTGTACCGCTGGCACGGGAGCTTCATCACCCTGCTGTCCGCGGCGCTGGTCGTGGGGCTGTGCGC
>JAFUWR010000076.1 GCA_017471125.1 Clostridia bacterium
GCAGGCGGCGCGTTACGAGCGCGTGGCGGGCCTGAACCGGCGTCTCCGCGCCGCCCTGTCCCAGCGCCCCGGCGTGACGATCCACAGCCCGCAGAGCGCCCTCCCCCACATCCTGAACCTGGGCGTGGCGGGCATCCGCGGCGCGGCGTTCCGGGACGCGCTGGCGGCGCGGGGCGTGTGCGTGTCGGTGAAGTCCGCCTGCGCGGTGGAGAACACCCCCTCCCGGGCGGTGTACGCCGTGACGGGCGACCGCCGGCAGGCGCTGGGCTCCTGGCGCGTCAGCCTGAGCCACCTGACCACCGACGGCGAGCTCGATGCGTTTATCCAAATCTTCGACGAGGTACGGGAGAGTTTGACGAAATGAAGCGCGATTTGATGACCTTCGCCCAGCGGGCCGAGAGCAGCCTGTTGAAGGAATTCCGCAAGCCCATCTGGCGTCCCTTCATGAACGCCGTGCGGGAATATGAATTGATAAAGCCCGGCGACCGGATCGCGGTCTGCATCTCCGGCGGCAAGGATTCCATGCTGATGGCGAAGCTGATGCAGATCCTGCAGCGCCACAGCGAGGTCCCCTTCGAGGCGGAGTATCTCATCATGGACCCGGGCTACAACGAGATCAACCGCCGCAAGGTGGAGAGCAACGCCAAGCTGCTCGAGATCCCCTACACGCTGTTCGAGTCGGACATCTTCGAGATCGCCAACACCCAGGAGAAGAACCCCTGCTTCCTGTGCGCGAAGATGCGGCGCGGCTGTCTCTACGGCAAGGCCCGGGACCTGGGCTGCAACAAGATCGCCCTCGGCCACCACTTCAACGACGTGATCGAGACCACGGTGATGGGCATGCTCTGGGGCGGGCAGCTCCAGGGGATGATGCCGAAGCTGCATAGCAAGAACTTCCCCGGCATGGAGCTGATACGGCCCCTCTACCGCGTCCACGAGGACGACATCATCGCCTGGAAGAACGCCCACGAGCTGACCTTCATACAGTGCGCCTGCCGCTTCACCGAGAACTGCACCATGTGCGACAACGGCGGCGGCGGCTCCAAGCGGCAGGAGGTCAAGCAGCTTTTGAAGCGGCTCAATCGGGACGGCGGCAAGGTGGAGAAGAACGTGTTCAACGCCATCCACACCCTGCAATTCGACACCTTCCCCGGCTGGAAGTCCCGCGGCGAGGCGCACACCTTCCTCGAGTGGTACGACGACGCGGACGGGGAATAGAACATCGTCATAGGAATAATCTATAACTGTGGGGATTGACAAATCGCCCCGGAGGGGCTATAATTCCTATCAAACCAATCGGAAAGAAGGAGCGCAGGCATGATGGATCGTCGCTTCGCGTGTTGCTGTCAGCGGCCCGGCAGAGGGTCGTTTGGCATGCCATGACGCGAAGCCCGCATGCCGACGCATCGCCCGCTGCCGAAGTTTCATCGAGACTCGGCGGCGGGCGTTTTCTATGTCTTATCATCCATCAAGGAGGCGTCATTATGGCACTGTATCCGTCCACCCAGGCGATGATCGGCGACACGCCGCTGGTGAAGCTGAACCACTTCGACCTGCCCGAGGGCGTGAATCTTTACGCCAAGCTGGAGCTGATGAACCCGGCCGGCAGCGTCAAGGACCGCGTCGGCAAGTACATGCTGGAGGCCGCGGAGCGCGCGGGGCGCATCAAGCCCGGCGGCACCATCGTGGAGGCCACGGCGGGCAACACGGGCCTGGGCATCGCGTTCGCGGCGCTGAACAAGGGCTACCGGGTCATCTTCGTGGTGCCCACCAAGTTCAGCCAGGAGAAGCAGACCCTGATGCGCGCGCTGGGCGCGGAGATCGTCCACACGCCCCGGGAGGGCGGCATGCTGGGCGCGGAGACCAAGGCCACGCTGCTGCGCACGGCCATCCCCGGCGCGATCTCGCTGGAGCAGTTCCACAACCCCGCCAACCCGCTGGCCCACTACGAGACCACCGGCCCGGAGATCTGGCGCGACCTGGACGGCCGGGTGGACTACCTGGTGGCAGGCGCGGGCAGCGGCGGCACCTACTCGGGCATCGTGAAGTATCTGAAGGAGCAGGACCCCGGCGTCCAGGGCATACTGGCCGACCCGGTGGGCTCCACCATGGGCGGCGGCGAGCACAGCGACTACGACATCGAGGGCATCGGCAACGACTTCATCCCCGACACCATGGACATCTCCCTGGTGGACCGGGTCATCAAGATCACCGACGCCGAGGCGTTCGAGCACGCGCGGCTGCTGGCCCGGCGCGAGGGCATCTTTGCCGGCTCCTCCTCCGGCGGCGCGCTGGCCGCGGCGCTCAAGCTGGCGGCGAGCGGGGCCCGGGGCAACGTCGTCGTGGTGCTCCCCGACCGGGGCGACCGGTATTTCAGCAAGGGCCTGTACGACTGATAAATCAATTTGGCTTTGGGATCGCCTCACTGGGCTTCGGGCTCGACCTGCAGCGCGTCGTTGAACACGTTGTTGGCGATCATGAAAACGCCCATGGCGGTGGCCACCACGATGGTCTCCTCCGAGAACGCAGCGCGCAGCCTTTCAAAGAGTTCGTCCGGGATGCGCTTCGGGTCCTTGGCCAGGGCGCGGCCATAGTCGATCAGCAGCCGCTCCTCGTCGGTAAAAGAGAAGTTCTCGAAATCCTCGATGCCGTTTTCCCGAAGCAGCTTCGCGAAGTAGACGCTGCACACCAGGCAATCGTTCTCCAGCGAGATGGCGTATTCAAAGAAGTCCGCTGCGCGCTTGCCCACCAGGCGCTGGAGCTCCCGATCCAGCGCGTAGGACTGCGCCTCGAGGGCGTTGAAGGCCGTCACGTTGTGCAACAGCGTCAGCTTTTCGTTGGTCAGCCGGTAGCCGTTCGCCAAATGGGCGTCGATCGCGGCCCTCACCTCGGGGCCCGCGGCGCTGGGGTCGATCTTTGAAATGCGGGGCATGGTCATCCCTCCTATCGCCACCTATTATCACACGCCGATCCCAGGCTGTCCAATAGGTCTTTGTTATGGTTTGATATAATGAGAAGCTATAAAGCATATGGACGACGCAGACTACTGATAAACCCTGCGCTCAGAAAAGAAAGCAGGGTTTGTCAGTAGTCTGTCTTTTTATTTATACATTATACTTAAACCTCTGCCGGGACAAATTCGATCTGGGAAGCGCAGCAGGAGGCTCCATCGCTGAGCAGCAGGCACTATTTACAGGCCGACAGCCCTCAATCCTTGGTCGAGGTCCGCGATGATGTCCTCCACGTCCTCCAAGCCGACGCTGAATCGGATGAAGCCCTTGCGAAACGGCTCGGGGTAGAGCAGTATGCGCTCGTCATAGCTGGGTTGGGGGAAGATCAGGCTCTCGTCATGCCCCAGGGAGACCGCGAAGGTCACCACCTTCAAGGCAGCGCAGAAGCGCTCCACGGTCTTGTCATCGGTATCGAGGCCGAAGGAGATCACGCCGCCATAGCCGTTCTTCATCTGTTTTTTCGCCAGCGCGTGGCCGGGATTGGAAGGCAGGCCGGGATAGGATACGAAGGTGACGTTCTTGCGCTGCTCCAGCCACTCGGCGATCCTTTGGGTGGATCCGTTGATCTGCCGCATGCGCAGCGGGAAGGTGACGGAGCCGCGGAAGATCTGCCAGGCATTGAAGGGGCTGATGACGGAGCCCACGTTCACCTGGGCCTCGTAGCGGATGCGCTCCATGGTCTGAAGATCGTTGGAAATGATCGCGCCGCCCTGGGCGTCGCCGTGGCCATTGATGAACTTGGTCAGCGCCTCCACCACGAAATCCGCGCCCAGGTCCAGCGGTCGCTGGTTCAGCGGAGAGGCGAAGGTGTTGTCCACGGAGAGGATCGCGCCGTTTTCATGGGCGATTTGGGCGACGGCGGCGATGTCCGTCACGCCTACGGTAGGATTGTCCGGGGTCTCGATGTGCACCAGCCGCGTGCCGGGGGTGATCGCCTTGCGGACGGCGTCCAGATCGGTCATATCCACCATCACCGTGTCCACGCCGAACTTCACGTTGAACAGCTCGTGGAACATGCGATAGACCGCCA
>JAFUWR010000077.1 GCA_017471125.1 Clostridia bacterium
AAGCGGGGCGTCGTCGCGTGGCCGAAGCCCTCGAGGAGGCGGTAGCCCTCGCCCGACGCGCCCAGCTTCGGCGCGGCCAGCCCGCCGGTGCAGACGATGGCGCTGCGCCCGCGGACCGCCCGGCCGTCCTTGGCCGCGGCCTCGAACACGTCGCCCTGCTTCGTGAGGCTTGTGACGCAGAAGTCCGTCAGCGTGTCCGCGCCGCGCTCGTCGCAGGCCAGCCGCAGCGCGTCCAGCACCGAGGCCGCCTGTCGGCTCATGGGGTAGACCCGGCCCTCGCCGTCGGCCACGCAGGGCACGCCCAGCGCCTCGAAGGCCGCCTCCACCTTTTTGGGCGGGAACAGCTTCAAGGCGTACTGCGCCGCCTGCCAGGAGCCGTGGTAGTCCGAGGGCTTCGCGTTACGGTTCGTCAGGTTGCAGCGGCCGTTGCCGGTGCTCAACAGCTTTCGGCCCACCCGCGCCTGCTTCTCCAACAGGGCCACGCGCCGCCCACGGCGGGACAGCGTCGCGGCGGCGAGCAGCCCCGAGGCCCCGCCGCCGATGATGATGACGTCATATAGCATGATTTACAGTCCCAATTGTTTTATTACGCTCCCGCCCACCAGCAGCGCCAGGTCGTGCAGCGCCCGGGACGCGGCGGTATAGAGTCGCCGTCGCTCGCCGTCGGTCAGCTCGGCGTCGGGCCAGACGACGATCACGGCGTCGAATTCCAGCCCCTTGGTCAGGTGGTAGCAGGCCACCACGTTGTCGGTGGGCTCGTAGTTGATGTCGTCCTCGCCCCCGTCCAGGCGGTAGACGTTCTCCAGCTTGGCGGAGAGGGAGTCGGCCTGGGCCTGGGTGCGGGTGACGACGGCGATGGACCGATGCCCCGCGGCGCGGAAGTCCTTGAGCGTCTGTTTGAGCAGGGCCTCCGAATACTGCGCCACCACCGGCGCCGCGCCGCCCCGTCCGAAGGGCTCCAGCGGCGGGTCGTCGGGCAGGATGCGGTTCAAAAGCTGGGCGATGGGCATGGACGAGCGGTAGCACTTGGACAGCGGGAACATCGGCGCGTCGGGCATGCCGAAGCAGCCGCCCCACCGGGCGGGATCGCAGGGCTCCATGCCGGGGGTGGTGCGCTGGCGCGGGTCGCCCAGCAGCGTCACCCGGGCGTTGGGGTAGTAGGCGGCCAGCATGGCCAGCGCCGTCTCGGAGTAGTCCTGGCACTCGTCCACCAGCAGGTGGTAGACGGTCTTGTCCGGGGCGGCGAAGCCCAGCCGCGCGGTCAGGTATGCCTCGGCCACGGCGTCCTCCCACCAGGTGACCTCGGCGGCGCGGTTGTCCAGGTAGGCGTCCCGCAGCTCCCGCGGCGCGTCGGCCATCACCAGCGCCATCAGGTCGGCCCCGGTGAGCGCCACCATCGCGCGGATCTGGGCCTTCACCGGCTGCATCCGCTGGGCCACGGCCATGTTGCAGGCCATGCGCAGCTCCCGGCCCGAATACTTGCCCTCGAAGCGTTGCTCGTACTGCTTATAGAGGTTCTCCTCCATGCTGGACAGCCGGGTCTCCAGCGTCATGGACATGCGGGTCAGCTTTTGCGCCGGGGTCAGCAGCTTGAATTCGTTCAGGTACATGCGCTTCAGCTCGTCCCGGCGGATCAGCACCTTGCCCTCGGCGGAGACGTTCTTGAACGTGGGGCCGAAGGCGATGAAGGCGTCGGCAAAGCGGCGCAGCCTGTCGAGGAATTCCGGGCCGCACTTGTAGCGCACGGACGCCCGGCGCAGGGCCCCGTCCGGGTGCAGCAGCACCTCGAGCTGGCGGTAGGGCTTCTCCACCTTCTTGTCTAAAAGCGCCTCCACCACGTCCCGGAGCGTGCGGGCGCGGATGTTCTGCTCGCCCAGCTCCGGCAGCACGCCGGACACGTACTCGGAGAACGCGGTGCTGGGGGAGAGGATCAGGATCTTGTTGGCGTCCAGCACGTCCCGCTGGCGGTACATCAAAAACGCCGCCCGGTGCATGGCCACCGAGGTCTTGCCCGACCCCGCGCCGCCCACCACGGACACCACCCGCTCGGTCTGCTGGCGGATGGCGGCGTTCTGCTCGGCCTGTATGGTGGCGACGATCTGCCGCATGTGGCGGCTGGTGGCGCCGGAGAGGATGTCCAGCAGCATGCTGTCGTCGATGCTGACCTGGGTGTCCACGTAGTACTTGAGTTGGCCGTTCTCCATGCGGTACTGGCGCTTGAGGGTCAGCGTGCCCGCGATGCGGCCCGAGGGGCTGTCGTAGGACGCCTCGCCGGGCATGGCGTCGTAATACAGGCTGCACACCGGCGCGCGCCAGTCGTGGACCATCAGCTCGCCCTTCTCGTCCTTTAAGCTGTATAGGCCGATGACGATCTTCTCTACCTGGTCCGAGCCCTGCTCGATGAAGTCCACCCGGGCGAAGAACGGGTTTTGGATCATGCGCCGGGAGCGCTCGGCCAGGCTCTCGGTGAACTCGCGGCGCACCACGAAGCGGTCCACCTCCGCCGAGAGCTGCTCCAGGTCCTCCTCGGACAGCGCCGTGGGCTTCACGCGCAGATCCTCCCAGGCGTCGGCCACGATGGCCTGTATGGAGCGCAGGTGGTCGCTGGAGATCTCCTGCGCCTGCTCGATCAGCGCCAGCAGAAGCTGCTGCACCCGCGCGGTGTATGCCTGCTCCTCCAGCAGATCCTTGAGATCATTCATAATATCCTCCGGGGTCGATGGGGTTCCGCGCCGCACCCGGCGCACATATTCATGCTATTATAGCACATCTTTAAGAAAAAGAAAAGACCCCTGCGACGAGAATCGCAAAGGCCGATGAGATGACCTGTTTTTTTACTTGCACACGTCGATCCAGCCCGCGAAGCTCTGGGCGGCGCGCTCCAGCTCGTCGCAGGTGAGCTCGATGGCGCTGTTGGCGCTGCCGCAGGCGGGGAACACGGTGTCGAAGCGGCGCATGGACACGTCGAGGTAGGTCCTGACCCCCGGCTCGACGCCGAAGGGGCACACGCCGCCCACGTCGTGGCCGATGAGGGCGGCGACCTCGTCGCGGCTCAACATTTTGGCCTTGCAGTGGAACTGGGCCTTGTACTTGGGGTTGTCGATCTTCATGTCCCCGGCGGTGACCACCAGCACCGGCCCGTCCGCCGTCATGAACGACAGGGACTTGGCGATGCGGGCGGGGATGACCCCCGCGGCCTCCGCGGCCAGCTCCACCGTGGCGCTGGACACCGGGAACTCCACGACGCGCTGGTCGAGGTCAAATTTTTTCAGATAGGCGCGGGCGCGTTCGATGGCCATGATTCAGCCCTCCTTGTCCAGCAGTATGATGGCGGTGCCGTCCTCGAGGGGCTGGGCGGCGTCGGGGTCAAAGGCGTAGCCCTCGGGCGCGCCGGTGACGACGGCCTGGTAGTCGCCCGCGCCGGGGACGATGAACGATGCGAAGCCGTCGCTGCCGGTGGTGAGGTCGTAGGTCCGGCCCTCGCCGGTGACGGTCACCTCTACGCCCTGAAGCGCCATGTAGTCCTGGTCGCCCACGCCCACGGCGTACAGCTCCGGCGCGGCGAAGGTGTAATCATCGGTCAGAAAGACTTCGCACACGTCCTTGAAGATGCCGGCGCTGGAGAACATGCCCACCTGCGTGTAGCCGACGACGCCGTTGCGGTCGATCATCAGCGTGGTGGGGTAGGCCTCGAGGGGCACGAAGCCCAGCGCGTCTCCGGCCAGGCCCATCGGGAAGGTCAGGCCGCGCTCGGCCTTGTAGTCGGCCACGGCATCCATGGTGTCGCCCGGGTCGGCGGACACGGCCACGATCTCCATCCGGTCGGACAGCTTCTCGTAGACCGCCTGCATCTCGGGGAACTCCCGAGCGCAGGGCGGGCACCAGGTGGCGAAGATGTTCAGCACCACCAGGTTCTTTGCCTTCAACAGCTCGGACAGCGTGACGCTGCCGCCGTCGGTGGTGGACAGGGTGAAGTCGGGGACGGCCTGGCCCACCAGTCCCTCCGCGCAGGCGGCGAGGGTCAGCAGGCAGAGCAGGCAGGCGAGCGCGATGATCTTCTTCATGTCTTTCTCCTATCCTATGGTATGTCCTATTTGCCGAACAGCAGGCCGAAGCTGCCGCCATCGCCGTCCAGGGCGCTGGTCCGGGCGAAGGCCATCGCGACCACGAACAGCAGGTCGAGGTTTTGCTCCCGGGTCTGGATGTGGAAGAAGCCGCGCACGGGGATCATCTTGGCCAGCCTGCCGTCGCGCTCGGCGTCCTCCTCGTGGACGTGCGCGCCGCTGGACTGGATCAGGGCCAGCTCCTCCCCGTCCCGGTAGACCCGGTACTGGGGCCAGAGCGGTTTGCCCGACATGAAGCTGGACTCGATGGCGACGCCGTTGCGCTTGAGGTGCTTCCAGATGTCCTCGCCGTCGAACTTGAAGCCGGAATGGTCGTCGATCAGTATGGAGTGGTACTCGGTGTTGATCTCGTGGCCCACCTGATGGGGCGTGGTCGTGCCCTTCTCGTGGTCGATGAAGTCCATGCCGGTGGCGCCGACGAGGGCGAATTTGGTGACCTTCGCCTCGTAGAGCACGTTTTTGTCCGCGTCCTCCAGGCGGTGGCCGATCTTCGCCGTGCCGGTGTCGGTCAGGAAATAGAGCTGGCGCGGCGCGCCCTTGACGGACGGCGCGTAGGAAGCCGCGGCTTTGTTTGCGCTGTCGCTTCCGTTATCCTTTTTGCCGAAAAGGCTGTCGAAAAGTCCCATGTGTAATGCCTCCTTGTCTTGTCATTTTCAGCGGTCGCGCAGGTCCCGGACCAGCAGCGCCGACGCCGCGACGTCGACGGCCGCGCCCGCGAGGATGAAGATGGACCAGCCCGCCTTGCCCGGCAGGACGATGCCCTCTGGATCGTTCGGGTTATAGAGAATGTCTATTTCCTTGCCTACGGTAAAGTCGTCCTTCTTCTGGCCCAGGTCGGAGATGTAGGTATTGCCGTCCACCGTATACTCGACCATGACCTCCCAGTCGTCGGTCTCGTTGGAAGTTGTCGCCTCATAGGTGC
>JAFUWR010000078.1 GCA_017471125.1 Clostridia bacterium
GCCACGGCCTCATAGACGCCGGTGAAGTTGCTGATGGGCAGGCCCTGGGAGGTGCAGGGGATGACGTAATGGGTGCCGCAGGATTCGCAGGCTCTGCGCACCTGCTAGGCGATCTCCTCGTCGGTCCAGCCCTCGTAGTCCACGGTGGCGCTGTCGATGCCCCCCATGAAGGTGATCTTGCCGCCGTACTGCTTGATGAGGCTGGGGATGTCGTTGGTGCGCATGACGCCCTGCCACACGTCGATGCCCATGTCGATCATGTCGGGCACCAGCGTGGCGGCGTAGGAGTCGGAGTGGTGGACGATCAGCTTCACGCCGTGGTCCTTGTAGTAGTGGTAGATCTTCATGTACGCGGGCTTGATGAACTCGCGGAACATGTCCGGGGACAGGAAGGTGGACTGCTGGCTGCCCCAGTCATCGTGGTGGAACAGGCCCTCGGGCTTCAGGTATTTGCAGACCTCGGCGGCGTAGTCCAGCTCGAACTGGGTGATGCAGTCGATCAGCTCGTGCATCTCGTCCGGGTACTCGTAGAACGCCATCAGGCAATTCTGGATCTCCATCAGGTAGTGGGTCTGCTCGAACACGCCGGGGGCGAAGTAGGTCATCATGAACTGCTCGTTGCGGTCGATCTTTTCGGCCATCTCGATGAAGGGCTCCCACTCCTCGGCGTCGTATTTCACCCGGGGGACCTTGACGTATTTCTGCCACTCCTCGATGTCCTTGATGACGATCTTGTCCGGGGTGTGCACCGGGAACGCGCCGGGCGTGCCCGCGGGCCAGGAGCGGGTGACGCCCCAGGCGTTGACCACGTTCAGCTCGCCGGGCTTGGGGCCGGGATTGCGCTTGCCGAAGGGGGAGCCCATCACCAGGCCCAGGGCCTCGTAGCCGTTGACGAAGCGGTCCGGGTGGCCGCCCACCTTCATGGTCTCGATCATGTTTTGTCTCTTGGTCAGCATTTTTTATATATCCTCCTCGTCATGTTTGAAGGGGTGACGTGAGCGTCACCCCGATGAAAACGATCAGGCGTTGCGGGCGTCGATCTCCTTCTGGTACTGGACGACCTTGTCCTTGGTGATGCGGAAGCCGCAGATCAGCAGCACCGCGCCCACGGCGCAGAAGATGGCGGGCACCAGCGCGAAGGCGACGGTCATGCCCTGGCGGGCGGCGCCCTCCAGCGCGATGCCGGCCTCCCAGTGGACGGAAGCCAGCGCGGCGGCGACGATGGTGCCGCGCAGGAACACGGCCACCTTCAGGGGCAGGTTCTGCAGGCCCATGATCCAGCCGGCGGCGTTCTTGCCGGTCTTCCAGGTGGTGTAGGTCACGGTGTCGGCGTAAAGCGCCGGAGAGGCCGCGAAGGCCACGCCATAGAAGAACTGGGCGCAGGTCATGAACACGATGACCATGGTGGCGTTAGCGTAGCTCGTGTAGATCAGGAAGAGGAACACGGCCATGCCGATGTAGGACACGATGGCGATGCTGCGGGAGGGCATCACCTTGACCCAGTAGCGCACCACGTAGGCGCCGATCATGGCGGCCAGCGCGATGCTCAGCGCGTAGGGCACCATCAGGCCGGGGTTCCCGGCGGCGTCGCGGAAGTAATAGATGGCGGAGGCGGCGGTGACGAACTTCACGCACCACTTGGCCAGGTCGGCCAGCATCAGTATGATGAGCTGGGGATTCTGGAACAGGGACCTGAACATCTCGGGGATGGAGACCTTGTTCTGCTGCGCGGCCTTGGCGTGGCCGGCGTCCTCGATCTCCTCGTAGCCCTCGGTCATCTTGAAGTGCGCGTAGTAGCCGGCGACCATGGTCAGGCCCAGCACGAACGCCGCGGCCGCCCACTGGTTCTTCTCGCCGACGATGCCGCCCAGCACGGTGGCGAAGGGCAGGCCCAGGTAGCTGAACAGCAGGCCGCCGATGTTGTTCCAGGTGGCGCGGGAGGAGGACAGGGTGGCCTTGTCCTCGGGCGTCTTGCCCACGACGGACACCAGCGTGGCGTTGGCCACGTAGCCGATGTTCCAGATGACGTGGGACACCACGGCGGCGATGATGATGATGATGGCGGACAGCCATTCGTTCTCACTGATGCGGATGAACTGGAACGTGAAGATGAAGGGCACGATCCAGGGGGTCAGTATGAGCCAGGAGCGGTAGCGGCCCCACTTCTTGGCCTTGGTGCCGTTCAGTATGCCGCCGTAGATCCAGCTTAGGCAGGCGTCGATGATCGAGAACACCGAGTTGATGACGCCGGCCACGGCGGGCGCGAAGTTGGCGAAGTTCGTCAGGAACGTCATGAAGTAAAAGGTCTCCACGTTGCTCATCAGCACGAACCCGGCGTCGCCGACGCCGAAGAAGTATTTCAGCGCGTTGCTGAGACCCTTCTTCTCGGTCTTCCCCTTGTTTTGACTCATTGCCGATTCCTCCCTCAAATGAAGTGTTTTCTCCCGGCCCGACGCTGTGCCGGCGTCGGCCCACTATGTTTGACCGGACCGTGACGGCCCGTCAAAGCCCTGTCAGCACCCCAGCAGCGAACACGCCGCGGGGATCAGCAGCGCCACCAGCACCGCCACCACGACGGACGCCGGCACGCCGGTCTTGACCATGTCGCCAAAGCTGTAATACTTGAACTTATAGGTGAACATGGGCACCGCGTCGGTGGGCAGCACGAAGGTGACCGCCGACCAGAAGGACACCAGTATCGCCGCGCCCGCGGGGTTGATGTTGGCCAGCATCGCCAGCTCCACGATGGGCACCACCGCCAGGCCCGCCACCGCGGGGCCGGAGGGGATGAGGATGTGGATGCCGCACACCAGGAACGATATGAGCAGGAACACCGCGACGGGGCTCCAGTTCACCGCGCCGCCCAGCGTGGCGGTGATGAGCCACTTGGCCGCGCCCGTCGCCATGGTGGCGTCCGCCAGCGCGCCCACCGAGCCCACCATGAAGGTGGCGTCCCAGCCGCCCTTCTGGGAGTACTCGTCCCAGGTCATGACCTCGATGCCCGGGAACATGAAAAGGCACGTGCCCATGAGGGCCACGGACGTGGTGTTCAAAACCGGTACCCAGGAGGACGCGATCCACGCCACGAACATCGCGCCGATGACGGCCAGCGCCTTCTTCTCCCGGGCGGTCAGCGGGCCCTCGCCGTGGATCATCCGCTCCGCCGTGCGCATGGCCTCGTCGGTGATGGCCTCGGGCTTGTGGACGAAGGTCACCCACAGCGCCACGATGACGGTCATCAACAGGCCGATGGGATAGCCCTGTATCATCCATTTCAAAAACGTCACGGGCCTGCCCACGGTCTGGAGCGTGTTCATGGCGATGATGTTGGTGGGCCCGCCCGCGGGTGTCATGTAGCCGCCGATGACGGAGGCCGCGGGGATGGAGATCATCAGCGCCTTGCCCAGGTTGGACGTGCCGGGCTTCGGGTTGCCGTTGGCCTTGAGCACGGCCAGGCCCAGCGACGCGAACAGGGCGCAGGTGGGGATGTTGGACATGATGGACGAAAGCATCGCCGTGCCCACCGCGAAGCCCACCACCAGCTTCCGGGGCGAGCGCTTGGCCCACCGCATGATGAGGCCCGCGATGCGGGTGGGGATGGTGGTGGAGGCCATGGCGGTGGTGATGGACATGGTGCCCACCATGAAAAAGAACACCGACCCGCCGAAGCCCTTGAACATGTCGTTGGGAGGCAGTATGTTCATGAACACCAGGAGCGTACACATGAATATGCCGGTCACGGCCATGTTCATCGCCTCGGTGACCCACAGCACGATGGCCGCCAGGATGATGCCGAAGGACTGCATCCCCGCCCGGGTCAGGCCCTCGGGACAGGGGAGCAGGCTGGCCAGGACGATCAGCGCCGCGGCGACGGCCAGGTAGCGCGCCTTGCCTTGCTTGTTCACAACCATCCACCCTCTCCCAAAAGTTACTCTACGTTAAATATTTTAGCCATTTTGTGTCCAATGTCAATGCGCGATTTGCAGTAATTTAACATAGATATTCCTGCAAAATGATGTATAATAAAATCATACAAAGGAGGGATGCCTGTGCGGTACACGGTGGCGATCGTCGTGGAGAAGGCGCTGGAGCTGTTGGGCATGAAGGCGCTCAAGGCGCAATACGGGGAGGGATGCGCCATCAACGGCTTTTCCACCTCCCGGGACCAGCGCCGGGGCGACATCCTGTGGATCAACGACAACTCCGGCGGCCAGCGCCCCTACGCTCAAAGCGCGGCGCGGCACTGCATGCACATCGCGTCCCGGTCGGAGGAGGCGGGGGAGCTGCCGTCCTGCGACGGGGAGCGCACCCTGGTGGTGCTGCCCCATACCGTGCAGATCCGGCGGCTGGTGAACGCGATGGAGCAGACCTTCGCGTTCTACAACGCCTGGGCCGACCGGCTGTTGGACGTGGTCGGCCGGGACGCGGACTGGGACGCCCTGGCCGAGGCGGGCCACGCGGTGCTCAACGACCCGATGATCCTCTACAACCGCAGCATGCGCGTGCTGGCGCACACCGCCGGGGACGGCACCCGGGACGCTCTGTGGACGGACACGGTGAAGGCGGGCACGGCGCTGGTGGACACCCCGCGGCAGTCGGCAGACCTGATGAAGTTCCTCCGGGAGGTGGAGCGCCACGACGAGCCCTTCCGGCACCAGGGCGAGGGCATGAGCGACCCGTTCTGGTGCGCGCCGATCCAGGTGGACGGGCGGCGGCTGGGCATGGTGAACGTGGTGGAGTACCGCCACCCGCTGACCCCGGGCGACATCGACCTGTTGCGGTTCTTCGCGGAATTCGTGTCCATCGCCATGCGGCGCTCGGACCCCCAGGCCCCGACCCCGGACGCCGTGCCGCGGCAGTTCATGATGGACCTGTTGAGCGGCGACATAGCCTCCCGGGACCGGCTAAACACCCGCCTGATCGCCGTGGACTGGCAGGCTTCGCGGTACTTCCGCTTCGTGTGCCTGCGGTCCGGGCTGCCCTTCGAGACCTCGGAGCGCTGGCGGGCCATCTACAACCAGTTGGCGGGCATGGGGCTGAACGGCCTGAGCTGCCTCATCGGGCAGACGGAGCTGCACATCGCGCTGCTGCTCACCGACGACGCCCCGGATCGCATGGCCCGCCGCCTCAAGACCGTGGAGCAATTCTGCGCCATGAACCACCTGCGGGCCGGCATCAGCGACGTGTACGACGACCTGCTGGACACCCGCCGGTTCTACCGTCAGGCGGAGGTGGCGCTGGAGCTCAAGCAGGACGACGTGTGCTGGTACGAGCAGGCCCGCTACGCCCGGATGCTGCGGCACCTGCGCAGCCACCCCTTCCGCAAGGACCTGATGCACCCGGCAGTGGTGAAGCTGTACGCGCTGGACGGGGATTCGGGGTCCGAGTACGTTCCCACCCTGCGGGCGCTGATACGGCACAACTTCAACCAGCTCGAGACCGCCGAGTCCCTGGGCATCCACCGCACCACGCTGGCCTACCGCCTGCGGCGCATCGTGGAGCTGACCGGCATCGACTTCGACGACCCGGAGCAGATGTTCCACGCGGCGGTGTCGCTGCATTTGATGAGCGGAAGGGACCAGGGGTGACGACCTCTCCGTCATTTGCTGCGCAAATGACGGAGAGGTCGTTCTCCTGCATCATGGTTAGGAGGTTTACGCAAAATGTACGAAATGATGGACGAACCCATCCTCAAAATTGAGGAATACCTTGCGCGGCTGGGGATGGGCGAAAAGCCCGGGACGGACCTGGCGGGGCTGGACGCTCTGATCTGGGCGCATCAGACCCACGTCCCCTTCGAGGACCTGAACACCAGCTTCTATCACGAACCGGTGCCGCTGGACATCCCGGCGCTGTACGAAAAGGTGGTCGTGAAAAGGCGCGGCGGCTACTGCTTCGAGCTGAACGCGCTGTTCACCCGGCTGCTCAAGGACCTGGGCTTCGACGCCCGTTCCGTGTTCTGCCGGGTCGTGCGGGGGCGGGACTTCCTGCCGCCGTCGCTGCACCGGGGAATCGTGGTCAAAATGGGGGAGAAGCTCTATTTCTGCGACGTGGGCTTCGGCGGCCCCATGCCCGCGGGCGCGCTGATGATCGAGGACGGCTGGGCCGGGGACGTGCGCGGCGAGCGCTTCCAGATCAAGCGGTTCGACGAACACTGGTGGACTATGGCCCGGGAGGATCGCCGCGGCGCATGGGAGGACATCCTCCAGTTCAACACCTTCCCCCAGACGCCGCAGGAGTTCATCCCCGCGAACCACATGATGTCCGCCGACCCGGAGTCCGTCTTCGTGAAGCGGGTTATGGTCAACCTGCGCACGCCGGACGGCCACCTGTCCATCGACGGCGATACCTTCACCCGCCGTGCAGGGGACGACACCGTGCGTGAGCCCATCCCCGACGCCGAAGCCCTGCGTCACGTCCTGAAAAAATGGTTCGGCATCACATATTATTAATAGAAACTAAATACTTTCATGACCGAGCACGAATGATTTTTGTTGCTACCCTCATAAATTTATGCTATAATATTCCAAATAAGTATATAAGGGGAGGGAGACCGTGATGCGGTTAGCCATTTACGCCATGCTTTACCTGGGCAGCGCGCTGATGGTCTATAACATCTATGGCTTCATCCGATTCAGACGCTATATCAAGGGCCGCAAGTCCTGGGGCGCGCGCAATTACCTGCTGAACCTGCCCATCGCGCTGCTGGTGCTGTTCCTGCTGGGCTACCTGACGGTGGCCCTGTTCGGCAAGCCCGACCTGGTGGTGGCGGGCATACTGTTCGGCGGCAGCGTGTTCGTGTTCGTGATGTACCGCATGCTCCGGTCTGTCACGCTCCAGATCGTGGAGAGCGAGCACATGGAGGCGGAGCTGATGGCCGCGGAGGAGAGCAACCGGGTGAAGTCCCGCCTGCTGGCCTCCATCAGCCACGAGATGCGCACGCCGCTGAACGTCATCATGGGCCTCGACCGCATGGCGCTCAACGACCCGAACCTGCCCTTCCAGACCCGGGACCAGCTCGAGAAGATCGGCCACAGCGCCGACCACCTGCTGGACCTCATCAACGACGCCCTCGACCTGCAGCGCATCGAGAAGGGCGGCTTCACCCTGCGGGAGGAGCCGTTCTCCTTGAACGACCAGCTCGACCAGATCGACATCATCGTCCGCGCCCAGTCCCGGCAGAAGGGGCAGGAGTTCGTGCTGGAGGTCGGTCCCGCCGCCGAGGGCGATTACCTGGGCGACGCCACCCAGCTCAAGCGGGCGCTATTGTGCATATTGGACAACGCCGTCAAGTTCACCCCGCCCTGCGGGCTCATCCGCTTCGACGTGGACTGCGTGTCCCGGGAGGGCGACACGCGCACGCTGCGCTTCAAGATCGCCGACACCGGCGTGGGCATCGACGAGGCGTTCCTGCCCAAGCTCTACGAGGCGTTCTCCCAGGAGGACGCCAGCTCCACCAGCCGCTTCGGCGGCAGCGGCGTGGGCCTGACCATCGCCAAGTCCGTGGTGGACAGCATGGGCGGCGCGATCGACGTGGTCAGCGAGAAGGATTCCGGCACCACGTTCACCGTTACCGTGCCGCTGAAGGTCGCCCCGCGCCCCGCGGAGGACGGGGAGGACGAGGGCATCGACAGCCTCGAGGGGCGGCGCATCCTGATCGTGGACGACATCCCGGAGAACGCCGAGATCGCCGCCGACCTGCTGGAGCTGGAGGACGCGCTGACCGAGCAGGCCGAAAACGGCCAGGCGGCGCTCGATATGTTCGAGGCTTCGGAGGAATACTGGTACGACGCCGTGCTGATGGACATGCGCATGCCCGGCATGGACGGCCTGGAGGCCGCGCGGCGCATCCGTGCCCTGGACCGGCCGGACGCCAGGGACGTGCCCATCATCGCCCTGTCCGCCAACGCCTTTGACGAGGACGTGCAAAACGCGCTGGACGCGGGCATGGACGCCCACCTGGGCAAGCCCGTGGACGCCGACAAGCTCTACGCGGCCTTAAAACGATATATTCCCATAGATCGCCCCACGAAGGAGGGGAAGGGATCATGATAAATTCCAAGCATATACAGCGCCCCCAGCAGGTGCTCGTGGTGGACGATCAGGAGATCAACCGCGACGCGCTGGGGATCATATTGGAGGACCACTACGAGGTCCTGTATGCCGAGAACGGCAAGGAGGCGCTGGACGCCATGCGCGCCGACCCCGACGGCCTGTCCATCGTGCTGCTGGACCTGATGATGCCCGTGATGTCGGGCTTCGAGGTGTTAAAGGCCGTGCGCGGCGACGAGCAACTGGGCCGCATCCCCGTGATCGTGCTGACCGCGGATAAGAACGCGGAGCTCCAGGCGCTCCAACTGGGCGCGGCGGACTTCATCACCAAGCCCTTCGACGTGCCCGAGATCATACTGGCCCGGGTGGGGCGCATCAT
This sequence comes from Clostridia bacterium, assembly GCA_017471125.1. Lineage (GTDB taxonomy): Bacteria > Bacillota > Clostridia > Christensenellales > Aristaeellaceae > UBA2862. The sequence continues at coordinate 8,432 of JAFUWR010000078.1, forward strand.
CGAATTGAGCGAGGGGCGGCAGCTCATCTCCGCGGCGGAGCACGACGCGCTGACGGGGCTGTACAACCGAAACTTCTTCTTTGAATACGCCCACCGGCTCTACCAGTACCATCCCGAGGACCGCATGGACGCGGTGGTGATGAACATCGAGCAGTTCCACACCATCAACGCCGTCAACGGCCGGGACTTCGGCAACGACGTGCTGCGCGTCATCGGCGACGCGGTGCGGGCGTTCCTGTCCGAGACCCACGGCATCGCCAGCCGCGTGGAGGCCGACCGCTTCGACATCTACTGCGTCAGCCAGCCGGACTACGCCGCGCTGCTCAAGCGCTTCCAGGAGAAGGTCGGCGGCATATCGCCCAACGTGTCCATCCGGCTGCGCATGGGCGTGATGCCGTGGCGGTCGGACGTGGAGCCGGTCATGCAGTTCGACCGGGCGCGCACCGCCTGCAACATGGTGCGCGGCGACTACCAGAACCCGCTGATGTTCTACGACGACGATATGCGCCGGCGGGAGCTTTTCAACCAGCGGCTCTTGAACGACCTGCGCACTGCCGTGGAGGACAGGCAGTTCAAGGTGTTCTACCAGCCCAAGTACGACATCCAGTCGAACCCGCCGCGTTTAAGCAGCGCCGAGGCGCTGATAAGGTGGGACCACCCCGAGCTGGGCATGATCGCCCCCGGCGACTTCGTGCCGCTGTTCGAGGGGAACGGCCTCATCAGCGTCATCGACAGCTACGTCTGGCGCGAGGCGGCGGGGCAGGTCCGGCGGTGGCGGGAGCGCTACGGCTTCACGCTGCCGGTGTCCGTGAACCTGTCCCGGGCCGACGTGTTCGACCCCACACTGGTGGACCGGCTGGTGCGCATCATCGAGGACAACGACCTGAACTTCAAGGACATGAAGCTCGAGGTCACCGAGTCCGCGTATACCGACAACGCCAAGGAGCTGCTGGACGTGATACGCAGGCTCCGCAGGCTGGGCTTCGAGATCGAGATGGACGACTTCGGCTCGGGCTATTCGTCGCTGAACATGCTGTCCGACATGCCGATAGATGTCCTTAAGATGGACATGAAGTTCGTCCGCAACATCGAATACAGCGAGACCGACATGGTGCTCGTGAAGCTCATCATCGACATCGCGCGCTATCTCAAGCTCAAGGTCGTGGCCGAGGGCGTCGAGACCAAGGGGCAGCTCGACCTGCTCCGGGGTGCCGGGTGCGATCTGGTGCAGGGCTATCACTTCTCCCGTCCGCTGCCGCCGGAGGCGTTCGAGCGGCTGATCGAGCGGGAGCTCGAGACGGAAAGGGGCTGAGCGCGTGACGCTTAAAGAATTGTATCAGGAGATCGGCGGCGACTACGACCAGGCGCTTCGGGTGCTTCGGGTCGAAAAGCTGCTGGACAAGCACATCAGGAAGCTCACCAAGACCGGCGTGGTGGACGGGCTGCTGGACGCGGGCAAGGGCATGGAGCCTGACCGGATGTTCGAGGCCGCCCACGCCATGAAGGGCGTCTGCGCCAATCTGGGCCTCACCGGCCTGGCCGACACCGCCTCCGACATCGCCGAGGAGTACCGCCCCGGCAATCCGCGGAAGCTCACCGACGCGCAGGTGGGGGAGAAGCTTGCGCAGATCGAAGGGATGTACCGGAAGGTGCGCGAGGGGATAAGCAGGTACGAGGGCGAGTGAGGGGACGGGAGTTCCCCCTCTCAGGCGCTTCGCGCCAGCTCTCCCCCTCACGGGGGCGAGCCAAGGCCGGGTGCCCCTCTTGGCTCCCCTTCCAGGGGAGCTGTCGGCGCAGCCGACTGAGAGGTCGTTACCCAATAAGAATGGTTCTTTTATTACCCTCGAAGGGAGGGCAAGCTGATGCAAACCAATAACAGGGAGGGGACGCGGGTCCCGCCCTATCTATCCGCCCTGGGCGCGTGGGCGCTGGCTTTCGGCTGCAGCGTGGGCTGGGGCGCTTTCGTCATGCCCGGCACCACCTTCCTGCCCATCGCCGGACCCGTGGGCGCGGCCTTGGGCATCGGCATCGGCGGCCTGGTGATGCTGATACTGGGCTTCAACTACCACTACCTGATGAACCGCTTCCCGGACGGGGGCGGCACGTATGCCTACACCAAGGAGTGCTTCGGCTACGACCACGGGTTCATCAGCGCGTGGTTCCTCATTCTTACATACGTCGCCATCATCTGGGCCAACGCCACGGCGCTGCCGCTGATCGCCCGGACGCTGATGGGCGGCGCGTTCCATTTCGGCTTCCACTACCAGATCGCGGGCTACGACGTGTACATGGGCGAGATACTGCTGGCCGTGGCGGCGCTGGCCGTCGCGGCGGCGGTGTGCCTGCGGCGGTCGCTGTCCGCGCGGGTGCAGATCGGCGCGGCGGTCCTGCTGCTGGGCGGCATCGTCGTGTGCTTCTTCGCGTCCCTCGGGAACGGCCACGGCTTCACGCCCGCCTACGCGCCGGACAACTCCGCCCTCGGCGGCACGATCACCATCTTCGCGCTGGCGCCCTGGGCGTTCGTGGGCTTCGAGTCCATCTGCCACTCGGCGGCGGAGATGTCCTTCCCATTGAAGCGCACCTTCCGGGTCATGGCGGCGGCGGTGGTCACCGCGGCGGCGGCGTACATATTGCTTACCCTGATGGCCGTGACCGCCCTGCCCGAGGGGAACGCCACGTGGATCGACTACATCTCAAACATGGGCAAGTACAGCGGCACGGCGTCCCAGCCCACCTTCAACGCGGCCCAGACCGCCATGGGCGGGGCGGGTTCCACGCTGCTGGGCCTGGCCGCGCTGTGCGGCATCGTCACCGGCCTGGTGGGGCATTTTATCGCCTTGAGCCGCCTGATGACCGCGCTGTCCAAGGACGGCATGGTGACCGGCTGGGTGGGCAAGCTGGACGAGCGGCACGTGCCGAAGAACGCCATACTGTGCATCCTCGCCGTGTCGGTGATACTGCCGTTCCTGGGCCGCACGGCCATCGGCTGGATCGTGGACGTGACCACCGTGGGCGCGACCATCGCCTATGCCTTCGCCTCCGCCGCCGCGTTCAAGACGGCCAAGGGAGCGGGGGAGCGCGGCCCGATGGTCATGGGCGCGACGGGCTTCGTCGTGTCCGTGCTGTTCGCGCTGGAATTCCTGATCCCGAACATGGTCTCCGTCAAGACCCTCTCCACCGAATCCTACCTCATCCTCGCGGCATGGGGCATACTGGGCTTCATCGTGTTCCGCCACATGCTGCGGCGCGACGACCAGCGCCGGCTGGGGCGGTCCATCGTGGCGTGGGTGGTGCTGCTGGGCCTCATCATATTCACCTCCAGCGTCTGGATGCGCCAGTCGGCCACCGTCATCGTTGACCGCGCCGTGGAGCAGACCCGGCCCTACCTCGAGCAGAACGGGCGCATGGCCTATCGCACGCTTCGGCTCACGATGGGGCAGGTGGATCGGGCGCTGTACGTGGGGATACTGATACAGGTGGCGCTGATCGTGGTGGCGCTGCTGATACTGTTCGACATCTACGCGCTGATGCAGCGCCGCGCCCGGCAGACCGAGGTGGAGAAGGCGCTGGCCGAGGAGAGCAGCCGCGCCAAGACCTCATTCCTGTCCAACATGAGCCACGAGATCCGGACACCCATGAACGCCATCATCGGGCTTGACAACATCGCGCTTCGCGACCCTGACATCACGCCCCGCACCCGGGAGCAGCTTGAGAAGATCGGCGCGAGCGCTAAGCACCTCTTGGGCCTCATCAACGACATCCTCGACATGAGCCGCATCGAGTCCGGCCGGATGGTGCTCAAAAACGAGGAGTTCTCCTTCAAGGAGTTCCTGGACCAGATCAACATCATCATCAACGGCCAGTGCCAGGACAAGGGCCTGCGGTACGAGTGCAACCTCATCGGGCACGTGGGGGACTACTACTTCGGCGACGACATGAAGCTCAAGCAGGTGCTCATCAACATCCTGGGCAACTCGGTGAAGTTCACCGACGCGCCGGGCGAGGTGACGCTGACCGTGGAGGAGGTCTCGCGGACGGACGACCGCTGCGAGCTTCGCTTCACCATGCGCGACACCGGCATCGGCATGGACGCCGAGTACATCCCCAGGCTGTTCGAGGCGTTCTCCCAGGAGGATGTCAGCGCCACCAACCGCTACGGCGGCAGCGGCCTGGGCATGGCCATCACCAAGAGCTTCGTCGAGATGATGGACGGCAGGATCGACGTGGACAGCAAGAAGGGCGCGGGCACCACGTTCACGGTGACCGTGAACCTGACCGCCTCCGAGCGCAGCGCCCGGTCCGAGCACGGCATCCGCCTGCCCGAGGACCTGACCGCCATCGTGGTGGACGACGACGAGATCGCCTGCGAGCACACCCGGCTGGTGCTCAAGTCCATCGGCATCGGGGCCGACACCACCACCGACCCCCGCGGGGCCATCGACCGCGTGCGGGAGGCCCGGGGCCGCGGCAAGCCCTACGCGCTGATGCTGGTGGACTTCCGCATGCCGGGGATGAACGGCCTGGAGGTGACCCGCGCCGTCCGCGCGTTCGACGAGGGTGACACCGCCGTCATCATGCTGACCGGCTACAATTGGGACATCATCGAGGACGAGGCTCGCTCCGACGGCGTGGACAGCATCATGGCCAAGCCCCTGTTCGCGGACGACCTGATCCGGGAGATCCACGCGGTGCTGCTCAAGAAGGGCGGCCTGGTGGAGGCCGACGCGCCGACGCCCGAGCCCGGCCCCGTGGAGACCGCCCTGGCGGGCCTGCGGGTGCTGATGGCCGAGGACGTGGAGCAGAACGCCGAGATACTGGCCGACCTGCTGGAGCTGGAGGACGTGGAGGCCGAGCGCGCCGAGAACGGCGCGGTGGCGGTGAAGATGTTCTCCGAGAGCGCGGCGGGGCATTTCGACGCCATACTGATGGACGTGCGCATGCCGGTGATGGACGGCCTCGAGGCCACCAAGGCCATTCGGGCGCTGGACCATCCCGACGCCAGGCGCGTGCCCATCATCGCCATGACGGCCAACGTGTTCGACGAGGACGTGGAGCGCTCCCTCGAGGCGGGCATGGACGCGCACCTGTCGAAGCCCGTGGAGCCGGAGCGCCTCTACGAGACGCTGGCGCGGCTGGCGGGCAAGCGGTAAAACAGATCAAAACGCGCTCCCCTTCGCAAGGAGGGGAGCCATCGCTTTTGAACGGGAGGAATGAAAATGAGGTATCGGGTGAACAGGCGCACGGGCGACAAGATCAGTGAGCTGGGCATCGGCTCGGCCTGCATGCACGAGGCGGGCATGGACGAGGGCGTCCGCGCCCTGCGCCGCGCCTACGAGGGCGGGGTCAACTATTACGACCTGGGCGCGGGCGACGCGGCGGCGTTCAAGATCTGGGGCGAGGCGCTTTCCGACGTGCGGAAGGATGTGCGCTATCAGGTCCACTTCGGCGCGGACTACACCAAGGGGGAGTACGGCTGGTCCCTGGAGCTGGAGACCGCCAAGCGCATGGTGCCGTGGATGCTCAAAGAGCTGCGCACGGACTACATCGACTATGGCTTCATCCACTGTCAGGACGAGGACTCGGACTGGGACACCTATCAGAAGAACGGCGTGTACGACTACCTGTTGAGCCTCAAGGAACAGGGCGTGGTCCGGCACCTCGGCCTGTCCTCCCACACCCCGGCCATCATCCAACGCATACTGGACGAGGCCCCGGTGGACATGCTGATGTTCTCCGTGAACCCCGCCTACGACTATGGCCACGGCGAATACGCCCACGGCGGCGTGGACGAGCGGGCCGAGGTCTACCGCCGGTGCGAGCGCGACGGCGTGGGCATTTCGGTGATGAAGCCCTTCTCCGGCGGGCAGCTTTTGGACGCGGCCCAGTCGCCCTTCGGACGGGCGCTGACGCCCTACCAGTGCATCCGCTACGCGCTGGACAAGCCCGGGGTGCTGACGGTGCTGCCCGGGGCGCAGAGCGTCCAGCAGGTGGAAAATCTGCTGGGCTACTTCGACGCGCCCGACGACGCCACGGACTACGGCGTCATCGGCACCTTCGCGCCGGTGGAGGCCAACGGCAAGTGCGTCTACTGCAACCACTGCCGCCCCTGTCCCGCGGGGCTGGACATCGGCCTCATCAACAAGTACTACGACCTGGCGCGGGCGGGGGACGACATGGCCGGGGAGCACTACAAGAAGCTGGACAGGACCGCCGGGGACTGCGTGGCCTGCGGCCACTGTGACGACCGCTGCCCGTTTAACGTCAGGCAGAGCGCGCGCATGGCGGACATCGCCGCGTACTTCGGCAAATGAACGAGCAGGCGACGTTCAAGAAGGTCGAGTATCTGGAGCTGATCTACGACCTCATATTCGTCTACGTCATCGGCCGCAACAGCTCCCTGCTCCAGCACGTGCAGAACGGCTTCGTCCCCCTGGGCACGTTCTACGCCTACGCGCTGTGCAGTTTAGCGGCGATACAGATCTGGAGCTTTTCCACGTTCTACATCAACATGTGCGGCAGGAACGGGCTGCGCGACCACGTGTTCCTGTTTCTCAACATGTACCTGCTCTACTACATCGGCGAGGGCACGCGGCTCCACTGGGAGCGCTTCCAGAACCAGTACCACGCGGCCTGGGCGTTGATCCTGATAAATCTCGGCATACAGTACCTGATCGAGCTGCGCAACCGGTCCGAGCACGAGCGCCCGACGCTCATACGGATGATGGTCATACTGTTCGGCGAGGCGCTGATCGTGCTCGTCGCCATCCCCGTCTACAACCGTACCGGCGCGATGCTCGCGCCCGTGGCGATATTGTTCGGCATCGTCACGACGCTCCTCCTCGGGGACGCGCGCAAGGCGGTGCTGGTGGACTTCCCGCACCTGGCCGAGCGGGCCATGCTCTACGTGGTGTTCACCTTCGGCGAGATGATCATCGCCATCGCGGCCTACTTCGAGGGCGAGCTGACCGGGCGGTCCGTCTACTTCACCGCCGCCTGCTTCCTGATCGTGGTGGGGCTGTTCTTGAGCTACGAGATCTTCTACGACCGCATCCTCGACCGGGAGCGCCGCACCAGCGGCACGCGGTACATGCTGGTGCACGTGTTCATGATCTTCGCGCTGAACCTCATCACCGCGGCGCTGGGCTTCATGCGGGACGAGCGCGTGAGGCTGCTGCCGAAGATCGTCCTGCTCACCGGCGCGTTCCTGCTGTATTACGGCTGCCTGTTCTCCGCCATACGCTACGCGCGGCCCTGCTGCAAGCCGAGGATGGGCTTCAAGCTGCCGGTGCTTTTAGGCTCCGCGGCGTTCGCGGTGTTGATGCTGCTGCTTCGCGAAAACATGACCGCGAACATCGCGCTGACCGTGGTGTACGTGTTCGCGGTGTTCGGGATGGTCTACAAATTGAGCAAGGCATAGGAAAGCGGCGTCGGGTCGTCCCGGCGCCGCTTCCTTTATCGCCCCTCCACGCAGCGCTGCATGTCGTCCCACAGGGGATCGAGGCAGGCGCTGATCTTTTTATACAATTGATACCGCCGGTCGTAAGCGGCGTGGGCCTCCATATTTGGCTCCACCCGCCGCCCGATGGGGCACATGGCGCGGCCCGCCGCCACCAGCGAGGGATACGCGCCCACCGCCGCGGCGGCGGCGATGGCGCAGCCCAGCGCGCCCGTCTCGTTGGCGTCCACGGTCTCCACGGGCAAGCCCAGTATGTCCGCGAACATCTGCGTCCACACCGCCGACCGCGCCGCGCCGCCCGCCAACCGTATGCAGTCCGGCGGCGTCTCTCGGGTGGCCAGCAGCTTTTCCAGGTGGTCCCGGTGGCAGTACACGATGCCCTCGTAGACGCTCTTGACCAGGTGCGCCCGCGTGTGGCCCACGTCCAGCCCGATGAAGCTGCCCTTGGCGTTGGGATGGGCGTTGCTGGCCATCAAAAACGGGTGGAAGATGGGCACGAATTCCCCGGGCGGGATGGACCCGACCCAGGCGTTCATTTCGTCGTACACGCTTCGGCCATTTGCCTTCGCCGCGGCGCGGACCTCGGGCAGCAGGTTGCGGACGAACCACTCGTTGTTGCCCGCGGAGGTGGGGCTGCTCTCCTCGATGAGATAGTATTCCGGCAGCGCGAACAGCGAGTTCATGCGGACCCGGCCGTCCGTCACCGGCTCGCGGCGCAGGTATTCGTTGATGCTCCAGGTGCCGGCGATCATGCAGATGTTCCGCTCGTCCAGCACGTTCACCGCCACGGCGCAGGCGTCGATGTCGAACATGCCGCCGGCCACCGGCGTGCCCTCCATCAACCCGCAACGTGCCGCGGCCTCGGCGGTGACATGCCCCGCGATGTCCAGCGAATGGCACAGCGGCGGCAGCGCCGGGCGGATGAAGCCCAGGCCGAAGCAGTCCAACAGCGCGTCGTCGTACTGCCGGGTATGGAGGTTTACAAGGTTCGCGCCGGAGTAGTCGGTGATCTCGGCCCGGGCCTCGCCGGTCAGCCGGAAGCGCACGTAGTCCTTGCACTCGAACAACCACTGGATGTTCCCCAGGACCTCCGGCTCGTTGTCCTTGAGCCACGCCAGCAGCGCCACCGGCTGGCAGGCCATCACATGCTGGCAGGACAGCGCGAACGCCCGGGCCTCGGTGCCGTCCGCCTGCCATTTGACGGGGTAGGCGTAGGCGCGGTTGTCCGTGGAGATGATGCCGTTGCGGGCGGGCCTGCCGTCCTTGCCCCAGAGGTACAGCCCCTTGCCGTGGCCGCAGACCGCCACGCCCGCCACGTCCGCGGGGTCGACGCCCGTCTTATCCAGCACCTCGCGGATGACCGCGCAGTTGGCGTCCCACATCTCGTCCATGTCGCGCTCGGTCCAGCCGGGCCTGGGGGTCAGCATCCGCGTGTCGCGGCTCGATACGCCGATCTCCCGGCCCGTCGCGTCGTACAGCGCCGCCTTGGTGGTGGTGCCGCCGTTGTCCAGCCCCATGAAGTAACGCATGCGCTCAACTCCTCACATCAGTGGTACTTCGGCAGCCAGCCGCCGTGGGCCTCGATCAGCTCGTCGCACATGGCGACGATGTCGTCGATGGAAAGCTCCGCCCCGGCGTGGGGGTCCAGCATGACCGCCTGGTAGATGTAGTCCTTCTTCATCGTGCGGGCGGCCTCGATGGCCAGGAGCTGCACGTTGATGTTCGTGCGGTTGAGCGCCGCACACTGCTCCGGCAGGTCGCCGATGACCGTGGGCTGCACGCCGTTGCGGTCCACCAGGCAGGGCACCTCCACGCAGGCGTTGGACGGCAGGTTGGTGATGAGGCCGCGGTTCAGCACGTTGCCGCCGATGCGGGTGGGCACGTTGGTCTCCATGGCCTCCATGATGTAGCTGGCGTACTCCCGGGAGCGCGTGTGCTTGAGCAGGGGGTTCTTGGTCAGCTCGTGGCCCCGGGCCTTCCACGCCGCGATCTGGTTCACGCACCGGCGGGGGTACTCGTCCAGCGGGATGTTGAAGCGCTCGATCAGCTCGGGATAGCGCTCCTTGATGAACCACGGGGTGTATTCGGAGTTGTGCTCGCTGGACTCGGTGACGTAGTAGCCGAAGCGGCGCATCAGCTCGAGGCGCACCATGTCGGGGTGGCGGCCTGTGGCCTGATACAGGTCGTACTGCTCTCGGAACCGGGCGACGCGCTCCGCGTCGAATTCCTCGTGTAAGCCCTGGGCCTGCATCTCGAGCCACTCGTCGAACCCGCCGATGTCGAGCTTTCCTTCATTATACAAAAGCGCCCGCCGCTTGATCTCGGGGTACAGGTCCACGCCGTCGCGGGCGCACTCCAGCAGCCACGCCTGGTGGTTGATGCCCGCGATCTTCGCCTGCACGCGGTCGTCGTAGCCGATGCCCAGCTCGTTTAATAAGGTCGGCGCGCACACCTGCACGCTGTGGCACAGGCCCACGGTCTTGACGCCGGTGAGCCTGAGCATCGCGCCGGTCAGCATCGCCATGGGGTTGGTGTAGTTGAGGAGCCAGGCGTCCGGGCAGACTTCCTCCATGTCCCGGGCGAAGTCCAGCATCACCGGGATGGTGCGCAGCGCCCGGAACACGCCGCCGACGCCCAGCGTGTCCGCGATGGTCTGCTTGAGGCCGTACTTCTTCGGGATCTCGAAGTCGGTGACGGTGCAGGGCTCGTAGCCGCCCACCTGGATGGCGTTGACCACGTAGTTCGCGCCCTTGAGCGCAGCCTTGCGGTTTTCCACGCCCAGGTATCGCTCGATGCGGGCCCTGGAGCCGTTGTTTCGGTTGATGGCCTCGAGCATCGCGGCGGATTCGGACAGCCGCGTGGCGTCCACGTCGTAGAGCGCGATGACGCTCTCCTGGAGCGCCGGGGTCATCATGCTGTCGCCCAGCACGTTCTTGGCGAATACGGTCGAGCCCGCGCCCATAAAGGTGATCTTCGGCATGGTCGTAAACCTCCTGTATCCCCGGCCCCGCATGATGCGGCGTCCGGCTTGTGTGATACCCCTATTTTACCAAATCGCGGCGCGTAGCGCAACCCGCTGGGCGGGAAACTTTATGATCGGAACGCTTTCAGGGCTGTTAACAATGAAGTAATATGAAAACCCGAAACATACCCTTGAAATCCCGCCGCGCATCGGTGAAAATATATATAATAGTTATCATTATATAGACCCGGCTTTTGGATTTTAACGGAAGCGGCGAACGATATGGACCGAGGGGACAGCGTATGAAAAAGGGAATGGGCATCAAGGTCAAGGTGGCGATCACGGCGGTCATCTTCATGGGCATACTGACCGCGGCCATCGCCGTCGTCGGGTACAAGCTCTACGACGACAGCGTCATGGAGAGCTACGTCACCTACGCGGACACTGTGCTGGAGTACGCCTATCGTATGACGGTCGAGTATGGGTTCGGCGACATGATCGCGGATCGCGACATGCCCGAGGGCTACGAGGAACTGCGCCTGGAGCTCAATCAGGTCAAGGACAGCTCGGACATCGAGTACCTGTACGCGGTCTACTTCGATGACCTCGACGACCTCCACAGCCTGACCTATGCCATCAACGCCAAGACCCAGGCGGAGCTGTCCACGGGCGCGCCGCTGACGAAGATATACACCTACATGGGCACGCCCTGCGAGGCGGGCGGCTTCGAGGACGACACGCTCACAACGCTTAGGCAGGCCGTCATCGACGGGAAGCGCGAAAACGGCTTCCTGGAGGGGGATTCGGCCGATTACGGCCACATGCTGAACGGCTACCGGGTGATCTTTGACAGCGCGGACCGGGCGGTGGGCCTGATCTGCGTGGAGATCGACATCAACCGCATCAACCTGGGCCTGCGCCGCTACCTGCGGCTGGTCGCGCTGATCTCCATCGCGCTCACCGCCGTCATCGTCCTTCTGTATCTGTCCAATATCCAAAAGAACCTGACCGCGCCCATCGTGCGCATCGCGGAGAGCAGCGACGCCTTCCTGACCAAGCTGCGGGGCAACGCAGAGCCAGAGGCGCTGGTGTACGAGGCGGTGCCCGTGCGGTCGGGCGGCGAGCTGCAGCTGCTGTCGGACAACGTCAAGAGCCTGGCCGACGGCGTGGCGTCCTACATGGTCAACCTGAAGTCCGTGACCGCCGAGAAGGAGCGCATCGGCGCGGAGCTGAGCCTCGC
>JAFUWR010000079.1 GCA_017471125.1 Clostridia bacterium
AGGTGGAGTGCGTCGACAGGGCGCATTTCAGGACCCGCGAGGAAGCCAAAGACGAAATCGCGGCATACCTGCTCTTCTACAACAGGCACCGTATCCACCAGTCCCTCGGCTACCTCACCCCGGTTGACTTTGAGCAACTGTGCGCCGCTTGATCCACTTGCCAACCTTTTCGGCTGTCCGTGGTTTCGTTACCAGACCACCCCATCGCCCGCCGGTAACTCGATCCCCCATTTCCACAAACAACGTTAAAATCCTGTCCCTCCATTGTATTTTCCCCAAAAATGTGTTATCATGAAAGGGCTGTGATGGAGAGAGTAACCCGTGATCGCGTCCGAAAGAGAGCCGCGTCGGAGGCTGAAAGCGCGGCGGACAGGCTGGCGCGGGCGAAGTTCACTCCGGAGCTTCCGCGCTGAAACGCGATTAGGCGCGGACGGTCCCATCCCCCGTTACCGGGATGAGAGGTTCGATTTGAAGAACGAATACGGGTGGTACCGCGGAGCGTTATGAGGCTTCGCCCCAGGCATGGGGCGGGGCTTTTTTGCGGCCTACAAAGAAGGAGAGTGCGATATATGGAAAAGATGCTGCGTGAGATACGCGAGCGCGTGATGCAGAACATCGAGGAGGCCCGTGCCAGCCAGAGCCTGGAGCAGATCCGGGTGGGCATCCTGGGCAAGAAGGGCGAGCTGACGAGCCTGCTGCGCGGCATGGGCAAGCTGCCGCCGGAGGAGCGCCCGAAGATGGGCCAGCTGGTGAACGACGTGCGCCAGGCCCTGGAGGCGAAGCTCGAGGAGCGGGCGAAGGAGCTCCAGGAGAAGGAGAAGCAGGCGCGGCTGGCCGCGGAGGCCATCGACGTGACCCTGCCCGGCCCGGAGCGCGGCGCGGGCTCGCTGCACCCGATGAACATCGCCCTGAACAAGATGGTGGAGATCTTCGTGGGCATGGGCTACGAGGTCGTGGACGGCCCGGAGGTGGAGTACGACCACTTCAACTTCGAGCTTTTGAACGTGCCCAAGAACCACCCCGCCCGGGACGCGCAGGACACCTTCTACGTGGAGGACAACATCGTGCTCCGCTCCCAGACCTCCCCGGTGCAGGCCCGGATCATGACCACCCGGAAGCCGCCCATCCGCATCATCAGCCCCGGCCGCGTGTACCGCGCCGACGAGGCCGACGCCACCCACTCCCCCGTCTTTCACCAGATGGAGGGCCTGGTCATCGACGAGAACATCACCATGGGCGACCTGAAGGGCACCCTGGACGAGTTCGCCCGCCAGATGTTCGGCGAGGGCATCAGGACCCGCTTCCGCCCCTCCTTCTTCCCGTTCACCGAACCGTCCGCGGAAGTCGATCTGACCTGCGCGAATTGCAGAGGCGAGGGCTGCCGCATGTGCAAGGGCACCGGCTGGATCGAGGTGCTGGGCGCGGGCATGGTCAACCCCCACGTGCTGGAGATGTGCGGCATCGACCCCAACAGGTACTCCGGCTTCGCCTTCGGCATGGGCGTGGAGCGCATCACGCTGTTGAAGTACAATATCCCGAACCTGCGGTATCTGTATGAGAATGATCTCAGGTTCCTGACGCAGTATCGTTGACGAGGGAGGTATATATATGAAAGTCCCCATGAAATGGCTCAAGGAGTACGTTGACATAGACATCCCGGCGGAGGAATACGCCAGCCGCATGGTCATGACCGGCACGGCCGTGGAGGGCGTGGAGCAGACCGGCGCGCAGTTCGACAAGGTGGTCGTGGGGCGCGTGCTGTCCTGCGTGGACCATCCCAACTCGGACCACCTGCACATCTGCCAGGTGGACGTGGGCGAGGCGGAGCCGATCCAAATCATCTGCGGCGCGCCGAACGTGCACGCGGACATGAACGTCGCGGCGGCGCTGGACGGCGCCCATCTCCCGGGCGGCAAGATCAAGAAGGGCAAGATGCGCGGCGAGGTGTCCATGGGCATGCTGTGCTCCGGCCCCGAGCTGGACGTGCCCGCCGGCCTGTACCCCCACATCGGCGACGCGGGCATCATCGAGATCTTCGAGGACGTGAAGCCCGGCACCGACGTCAAAGAGGTGTTCGGCCTGGGCGACGACATCGTGGACTTCGAGATACTGGCCAACCGCCCGGATTGCCTGTCCGTCTGGGGCCTGGCCCGGGAGAGCTCCGCGGTGCTTGAAAAGCACTTCGTCATGCCCGAGATCGCCGTGGAGGAGAACGGCAAGGGCACCTTCGACGACTACGCCAGGGTGCAGGTGCTGGACGACGTGGCCTGCCCCCGCTACTGCGCCAAGGTCATCACCAACGTGAAGATCGGCCCGTCCCCCAAGTGGATGCGGGAATACCTGTACGGCGCGGGCGTGCGGCCCATCAACAACATCGTGGACATCACCAACTTCGTCATGCTGGAGACCGGCCACCCGATGCACGCCTTCGACCTTTCCAAGGTCAAGGACCAGACCATCGTCGTGCGCCGCGCCCGTCCCGGCGAGCATCTGATCACCCTGGACGGCAAGGAGCACGTGCTGGACGAGACGATGCTGGTCATCGCGGACCACGAGAACGCCACCGGCCTGGCCGGCATCATGGGCGGCGAGGAGTCCGAGATCGTGGACGACACCGCCAGCGTCCTGTTCGAGTGCGCGGCCTTCGAGCGCGCCAACAACCGCGTCACCGCCCGCAAGCTGGGCGTGCGCACCGAGGCCAGCGGCCGCTTTGAGAAGGGCGTCTGCCCCGCCACCGCTATGGAGGCGCTGGAGCGGGCCTGCATGCTGGTGAACATGCTGGAGTGCGGCGACGTGGTGCCCGGGGCCTACGACCACTATCCGCATCCCCTGGAGACCCGGGAGATCGACGCCTCCGTCAGCCGCATCCGCCGGCGCATCGGCGTGGACGTGCCCGCCGAGACCATGGAGGACATCCTGAACCGGCTCTACATCGACGCCACGCTTATAGGCGACGAGACGCTGCACTGCGAGATACCCCCCTTCCGCCAGGACATGGAGACCGAGGCCGACGTGTCCGAGGAGGTGCTGCGCATGTACGGCTACGAGCACATCCCCTCCACGCTGATGAACGCTGTCACCATGCCCGGCTTCCGGGGCGCGGCGCTGGAGTTCACCGACCGGGTGAAGGACGCGCTGGTGGGCATGGGCCTGTATGAGATACTGAACTACTCCTTCGTCAGCCCCCGCTGGGTGGACAAGCTGAACCTGCTGTCCAACGACCCGCGCCGGAACGCCGTGACGCTGCGCAACCCGCTGGGCGAGGACACCTCCGTCATGCGCACGACGCTGCTGCCCAGCATGCTCAACACCATCGCCGCCAACCTGAACCGCGGCAACGGCGAGGGCCGGCTGTTCGAGCTGTCCCGGGTGTTCGTGCCCGCCGAGAAGGCCGGCGACCTGCCCACCGAAAAGACCGCGCTGTGCGTGGGCGTGTTCGGCGGCGACGCGGACTTCTACACCGTGAAGAACATCGTCGTCTGGCTCCTGGCGAAGTTCGGCGTCACCGCCGCCATCGAGGCCGCGGGCGACCCCTGCTACCATCCGGGCCGCAAGGCGGTGCTGTCCGTGGACGGCGTGAAGCTCGCCGCGCTGGGCGAGATCCATCCCGACGTGGCCGAGGCCTTCGACATCTCCAACAAGCGCGTGTACGCCGCCGAGATCGACCTGGACGCCCTGCGCCCGCTGGAGAAGCCCTTCTACGGCATCAAGCCGCTGCCCAAGTTCCCCGCCGTCAGCCGCGACATCGCCGTGGTGGTGGATGAGAAGGTCGGCGCGGGCGCCATGATGGACTGCATCCGCAAGGCCGCGGGCAAGACCCTCGAGGACGTGAAGCTGTTCGACATCTACCGCGGCGACAAGCTGGGCGCGGGCCGGAAGTCCGTGGCCTACGCCATCACCCTCCGCGCCGCCGACCGCACCCTCACCGACGAGGAGATCAACGCCGCCATGGACAAGGTGCTCAAGGCGCTGAACGCCCAGTTCGGGGCCGAGTTGCGGGCCTGACCGTCGACCCATCGGACATCCTGCGCCCGGACACGCGGCGCAGGATGTCCGCGTGAATGGACCATGCGCTATGACAACATCTGCGAGGCGACCTTCCTGCGCCGCCCGAACCGCTTCGTGGCCGAGGTCGAGCTGGACGGCCACATCGAGCGCGTCCACGTGAAGAACACGGGCCGCTGCGCGGAGCTGCTGGTCCCGGGGAACCGGGTGTGGCTGGAACGATCCGCCAACCCCGACCGCAGGACGCGCTACGACCTGGTGGCCGTGGAGCGGGCGGACGGGCGGTTCGTCAACATGGACTCCATGGCCCCCAACCGCGCCGCCGGGGAATGGCTGGCCGCGGGCGGGCTGGGCGCGCTTCAGGACCTCCGCGCCGAGGTCAGGGTCGGGGATTCCCGGTTCGACTTCGCCGCCACGCAAGACGGCAGGCCCGTGTACGTGGAGGTCAAGGGCTGCACGCTGGAGCAAGACGGCGTCGCCCGCTTCCCCGACGCGCCCACCGAGCGCGGCGTCAAGCACGTGCGCGGACTGGCCGAATTGGCCAAGCAGGGCTGCCGCTGCGTGGTCCTGATCGTCATACAGATGAAGGGCGTCCGCATCTTCCAGCCCAATTGGGCCACCCACCCGGCCTTCGGCGAGGCCCTGATCGACGCCCGCAACGCCGGCGTGGAGATCGTCGCCGTGGACTGCGTCGCAAGACCGGGGGTCGTAGAGATCGATTCAAGAATACCCGTCCGATTGGAAAGGAGACAGGAGATATGATGAAGCGCTTGTTCCCGGTGCTGTTGGCACTCATGCTTGCGGTCGGCGCATGCGCTCTGGCGGAGAGCATCGTGGAATGTCCCAACTGCCATCGAACAGTGGCAGGGGATGCCGACTATCGCTATTGTCCCTATTGCGGTTCAGATTTGACGGTATCGGAGGAGGTCCATAGCGGAGAGGTTTACAGCTTCAATAATCCGGCGATCGAGGAGGCAGCGCGGGCTTCGCTGGAAAAGCCGGAGGGTGAACTGTATACCGACGAGCTTGAGGGAATAACAAAACTCTTCATCGACAATAAAGTGATAGACGGCGACATTTCCGACCTGGCTTCCATGCCACGTTTGGAAACGCTGTCTCTTGACTATACCGAAAATGTATCAGACATTTCAGTGCTTGCAGGGCTGCGCGATCTCAAGAGTCTGTATCTCCGCGGCAATCGGATCGAGGACATCTCTCCGCTCACGTCATTGACTGGACTGGAAAATCTGGACATCGGCTACAATCTCGTCAGCGACCTGATGCCTGTCGCGGGGCTCACAAACCTGCGCGTATTATCATTTAACGACAACAAGATCGCTGATCTTACGCCGCTTTCAGCTTTGACCGGGCTGGAGGAACTGAATTTTGGCTACAACGCCGCCAACGATTTGAGCGTTCTTGCGGGAATGAAAGCGTTGAAGATCATGCGCTGCTGGGGAAACGGCATTTCTGACATCAGCCCGCTGGCGGGACTTGTGAATCTGACGGAGCTCTATCTATCGGATAACGACATTCGCGATACGACGCCGCTGGCCGGAATGACGCACCTGACCTATCTCGATCTGGATGAGAATGAAATCGAAAATCTGAATGGTCTGGCCGGGCTGAGCGCTCTTAACTCGCTGACGCTGTGGATCAGTCCCGAGGTCTCCGACATCTCGCCGCTGGGCGGGCTGGTCAATCTGAACGAACTGATGATCTACACCGGGCAGGGCATCCGGGACATTTCCTGCCTGTCATCGCTTGAAGGGCTGGTAAAGCTATGCGTCAACTACACGCAGATCAGCGATGTCTCACCGCTGGCCAATCTAACGCAGCTGACCTCTCTGGCGCTTACCGGTGGCGATATTCGGGACATCACGGCGCTGTCCGGCCTGACGAACCTGACCGAACTCTATCTTAGGGACAACAAAATCACCGACATCTCCCCATTGACCGAATTGTCCAGCCTTAAAAACGTCGGACTTCAAGGCAATCCCATCTCGGATTACAGTCCGGTGGCCCACGTATTCAACGTGGAGAAGTGAGCGTTCAATCGAAAGGAAGGCATATGAACACCGACATCGTCATCATCGGCGCGGGCCCGGCGGGCATATTCACCGCGCTGGAGCTGATCCGCAAGGGCAGCGGGAAGAAGATCACCATCTGCGAAAAGGGCGCGGCCATCGAGAAGCGAAGCTGTCCGAAGGTCAAGACCCAGCGGTGCATGAACTGCAAGCCCTACTGCCACATCACCACCGGCTTCTCGGGGGCGGGCGCGTTCTCCGACGGCAAGCTGTCGCTGTCCTGCGAGGTGGGCGGCGACCTGCCGACGCTGATCGGCGAGGACCTGGCCCAGGAGACCATCGGCTACGCGGATTCCATCTATCTGGAGTTCGGCGCGGACACCCACATCGAGGGCGTCGGCGATCCGGAGGAGGTCAAGCGCATCCGCACCCGCGCCATCCAGGCGGGGCTGAAGCTGGTGGACTGCCCCATCCGGCACCTGGGCACCGAGAAGGCCCAGACCATCTACTACGGCATCGAGCAGTACCTCCTGGAGCACGGCGTGGACATCCTGTTCGGCTGCGAATGCCGGGACCTGATCTTGAAGGACGACGTGTGCCTGGGCGTGCGCGTCGTGATGAACGGGCAGGAGCGTGAGATACTGGCCGAGCGCACCGTGGTCGCCACCGGGCGGCGCGGCGCGGACTGGCTGGAGGGTCTGTGCGCCGAGCACGGCATCGCCCACCAGCCCGGCACCGTGGACATCGGCGTGCGCGTGGAATGCCGCAACGAGGTCATGGAGAAGGTCAACGAGGTACTCTACGAGTCCAAGCTCATCGGCTATCCCAAGCCCTTCAAGAACAAGGTGCGCACCTTCTGCCAGAATCCCGGCGGGTTCGTGAGCCAGGAGAACTACGACAACAACCTGGCGGTCGTGAACGGCCACTCCTACAAGGAGCGCAAGTCCGAGAACACCAACCTGTCCATACTGTGCAGCCACAACTTCTCCGTGCCCTTCAACCAGCCCATCGCCTACGCGCAGAAGGTGGGCGAGCTGACCAACATGCTGGGCGCGGGGCACATACTGGTGCAGCGCTTCGGCGACATCCTGGACGGCAAGCGCACGTGGCAGAAGGAGCTGGCGCAATCCAACGTCCGGCCCACGCTGCCCGACGCCGTGGCCGGCGACATCACCGCCGCCATGCCCTACCGCGCCATGATCAACATCATCAACTTCATCCAGGCCATGGACCACGTGGTCCCGGGCTTCGCGTCCTACGAGACGCTGCTGTACTCCCCGGAATTGAAGTTCTACTCCAACCGCGTGAAGATGGACGACCAGTTCAACACGTCCATAAAGGGCCTCCACTGCCTGGGCGACTCCTCCGGCTGGACCCGCGGCCTGATGATGGCCAGCGTCATGGGGGTGCTGATGGGACGGCGGATCGCGGAGGACGAACGGCAGGGCCGTTGATAAGAACATCCTGCCGCAAAAAATCTGTGGATTTTTGCGGCAGGATGTTGTATAATGTATACATGCAATACGCAAAAAGGAGTGATACCCATGGTTGACATGAGCAAATGGCAGGCGATCGCGCAGGAGAAGATCCACGAGCGTCCGGCGACCAGCGGCCGTCTGGCGGGAAAGATCGCCATCGTGACCGGCGCGGCCCAGGGCTTCGGCAAGGGCATCGCCGAGGAGATGTACAAGGAAGGCTGCACGGTGGTCATCGCGGACATGAACCTGCCGGGCGCGCAGGCCGTGGCCGACGCGCTGGGCGAGCACGCCTGCGCCCTCGAGGTCAACGTGACCGACGAGGAGAGCGTGGCGAAGATGGTGCAGCAGACCGTCGAAAAGTACGGCGGGCTGGACATCCTGGTGTCCAACGCGGGCGTGGCCCGGGCGGGCAGCCTGATCGAGCTGGAGAAGAAGGCGTTCGACTTCGTCACCGGCATCAACTACACCGGCTATTTCCTCTGCGCCAAGTACGCGGTCACCGTCATGGAGGCCCAGCACGCGGCGGACCCGGAGTGGTTCGGCGACATCATCACCATCAACTCCAAGTCCGGCCTGGAGGGCTCCAAGAACAACTACGCCTACGCCGGCTCCAAGTTCGGCGGCATCGGCCTGACCCAGTCCTTCGCGCTGGAGCTGTGCCCCTTCAACATCAAGGTCAACGCCATCTGCCCCGGCAACTACCTGGACGGCCCGCTGTGGTCCGACCCGGAGCGCGGCCTGTTCGTGCAGTACCTGAACGCGGGCAAGGTCCCCGGCGCAAAGACCGTGGAGGACGTGCGCAAGTACTACATGTCCAAGGTGCCCATGAACCGCGGCTGCTTCCCCGCCGACGTGGCCAAGGCCATCTTCTACTGCGTGGAGCAGAAGTACGAGACCGGCCAGGCCATCCCCGTGACCGGCGGCCAGGTCATGCTGAACTGAATCAAGGCATCAAAAAAACACCGGCGCGCCGGTGTTTTTTTATTGTCCCTTAGATCTCGGGCGCGGCCTCGTTCTCCACGGCCACGTTCTCCACGCCGCCCACGGCGCTGCGCTTGATGACCACGGTGTTCTGCAGGGAGCCCATGGTCAGCGTCACGGTGTCGTCCTTCAATCCGGCCACGGTGCCGTAGAAGCCGCCGATGGTCCAGATGCGGTCGCCCACCTTCAGGTTGTCCAGCATGTTCTTGACGGCCTTGTCCTTTTTGCGCTGGGGACGGATGAGCATGAAGTAGAATACGGCCACCATGACCGCCATCATCAGCACCATCGAGATCATGTCGCCCGCGCCGCCGGTGGTGGCGGTGGCGGCGTTGGCGCTGTCGGTGACGGAGACCGCCTGGCCCGCGGTCTCGGCGAGGGCCGAGGTAATGTTCATCAGCATGATAGTATCTCCTTTACATACGATATGACTACCTATCATTATAACCCACCTCGGCGGCAATTACAACTTGTGGGGACGATTATGCCCAGAAAATTAACTTTTGCGCGGGCGCTGAGGGCAGCGCCCCTACGGGTACGCGGGCGCTGGGGCAGCGCCCCGACGGGTGCGCGGG
>JAFUWR010000003.1 GCA_017471125.1 Clostridia bacterium
CCCGCAGGACCGCGCCGGTGTCGCCCAGCGGCACTGCGTCGCCCCGGACGAGCCAGCGCACATCCGCGCCCCGCTCGGACGCCGCCTGCACCGCGGGGTGCTTCTTCTCCTTGACGCCGGTGAAGTAGCCCGAGGCGTACCAGGCCCCCACCGGGATGTCGCTGGCCGCCAGCCACTCGAGGCCGCCGCCGTGGTCGTTGTCCGTGTGGGTCAGGAACACCGCGTCCAGCGCCGTCACGTCCAGCGCCCGCAGCGCCGCCCGGACGCGGCCCATGGCCCAGGGCTTGCCCGCGTCGATCAGGCCCACCCAGCCGTCCACCCGCAGGATCAGCGCGTCGCCCTTGCCCACGTTCACGGCGAACAGCTCCACGGACTGCCTGCCCTCCGATATGCCCGCGCCGCAGCCCGCCAGGAGGGCGAGGGCGAGGAGCAGGGCGATAGAATTCAGGAATTTATACATGGTACCTCCGTTTATACCTCCACCCACTTCCCCTGCTTCGCCGACTCCATCATCCGGGCCATCAGGGCTTGCAGCCTTGCGCCCTCGTCCACGCCGTTTTCGGGGCGGCGTCCGTGGGCCACGTCGTCGAGGAAGGTGTAATAACAATGCAGATGCCCGCGCTCCCAGCCGATGCTGCTCTTGGGCGGCAGGAACTTCCCGCCCGGCGCGGGGTAGCGCTGCACGGCCTCGATGCGGGTGAACCCCCGCATGCCGCCGTAGGGCGCCTCGGGCAGGGTGTTGTCATAGAAGTCGAGATAGTTGGGGTCCATGGTGTCGAAGCGCAGCGCGCCCCGGGTGCCCCGGACCTCGAGGGTCAGCTCGTCGTCGCTGCCGGTGGCGATCTTGCTGGCCTCTATGACGCCCTGCGCCCCGTTGGGCAGCTCCATCAGGGCCAATACCTGGTCCTCGGCGATGTCCGTCGCCACGCCGCCGCCGGGCGCGGGGCGCTCGGGGTACAGCGTGCGGGTCGAGCAGAACACCCGCGCGGGCCAGCCGGTCAGCCATACCACGAGGTCCAGCGCGTGGCTCCCCAGGTCCAGCAGCACGCCGCCCTGCCCCCGCAGCTTCCAGCCCGCGGGCTTGTCCCGGTCGATGGAGCCGGAGTGCAGGTACCGCGCCTGGAAGGACAGTATGTCGCCCAGCCGACCCTCCTCCACCAGCTCTTTCGCCCGCAGGGTGGCGGGGAAGTAGCGGTTGTTGAAGGCCATCCGCGTGAAGCCCGCGGCGTCCCTGGCGGCCTCGGCCACCCGCAGGGCGCTTTGTTCGTCGGCGGTCAGCGGCTTGTCCACGTAGACGTGCTTGCCCGCCCGGAGCGCGTCGATCACCATCTGTTCATGCTGGTCGTTGGGCGTGCAGACGGACACCACGTCGATGTCGTCCATCTGAAGCAGCGCCCGGTAGTCGTCGGTATAGCGCTCGAACCCGACGGCCTCCGCCGCGGCCCGGGCGTTTTCGATGTGACGGGCGCACACGCACTTCAGTTCCGCCCTGAAATCGCACCCGGGATAGAACAGCGGCAGGCTCCGCAGGGCCTGGGTGTGGGTCTTGCCCATGAAGCCCCAGCCGATCACGCCGACGCCGATGGTTTTCATATCGTTGCCCTCCTGTCATCATTTCCATGTCCCGCTGATATTATTATAGGTAAAGATGGATCATCCGTCAACCAGACTGCATAAAAAGCATGCAAATTGCCCTTATTGTTAATAATGTTCCCCAAACTTGACAACACCGACGTGTAAATGTTACAATTTACATGAAATAAATGTACGCTCGGCGTGTTTATAAGACCGGACCGAAGGCAGCGCAAAAATATTGATCGCGTCGTGGATCGTTTGATAAACAGGGAAGCGTTCTATTCAGGGAGGTAGATCCATGTCACTGCCAGGCAAACTCTGTATCGGTATTCTGGAGGAGGACAATCCACTCCGCTCCTACTTCCGCTTCAAGCCGCTGCTGGTGGAGGAGAATGGCCGGTACGCGCCCTACGCGGACGCGGGGCAGTACCCGGACGAGGGCTGCATACGCATCGTGCCGGATAAAAATGAGTCCTATTATTTCAAGTCCCGCATGCGTCAAAACGGCCTGTTCAGCGTCGTGGACCTCCGGGACCACCCCAGCGAGAACGACAAGATCCGCGCCAACAAAAACTATCGCGCCGGCGGCGAGGAGACCAACGCCTTCATCATCTATTCCGACGTGGTGCGCGGCCCCGCCGCGGACATGATCTACCAGCTCCTGCCCGCCGACGCCGCCGACGGCCCCGTGCCCAGGCCCCACACGGCACGGGTGCTGCTGAAAAGGGCCGAGGGCATCGACCCCGTCTGCCGCGAATGGGAGCCGGTGGACGAGGCGGGGGAGCGCGTGGCGCTCAAGCCCACGGAGGTCACCTGCGCCGTCGGCGACTTCCAGGCCTTCGACGTGTCGGGGTTCCGGGGCGAGACGCTGTCCTTCCTCATCAAGCCCGCGGCGCTGATGGCCGAGGTGGTGGACCCCAACGACCGCGACCCCCGCAGGCACGAGGCCGAGCGCGAGGAGAAGCCCGCCGAGAAGGAGAAGCCCGCCGAAGCCGAGAAGCCTGCCAAGGAGGAAAAGGAAAAGCCCGCCGAGAAGGAGCGTCCCGCGGAGAAGGAGCGCCGCCCCGAGCGGGAGAAGCGCCCGGAGCGCGAGAAGCCCGCGGAGAAGCCCGTGGAAAAGTCTGTTGACAAGCCCAAGCCCGCCGAGGACGCGCCCGCGCCCGAGGAGAAGGCCGAGAAGCCCTGGATCCACCACGACGCGCGGATGCTGCCGCCGCCCATCGACCGCCGGTTGAGCCGCGCGGAGCAGTTATTGGCCGCGCAGGCGGGGCTGAATCCCCGCAGGGGGCGGAGCCTCCAGGAGCTCATCGACGAAAAGTGGCAGCACTCCCGGCTCAACCAGCTCGGCACGCCGGTGCAGCCCATCGCCACGGGCAAGCCGGTGCGCGACCCGGTGGACGCCGCGGTGGACGCGGTGCGGAACGCCTGGAGCGACCCGCGGATGCGGCCCCGGCTGATGGAGGCCCTGGACCAGGTGGACAGCTTCAACGACACGCTCAAGGAGCGCCGGGAGCTGACCCGGCAGTCGGCCATCGCGGAGCAGTTGAACGCCCTCGAGGCCCAGCGCCTGGAGCTGCTGGGCGAGCTGGACCGCCTCAAGGCCGGCAGCCAGCAGGTGCGCGACCAGCTCAAGCAGGAGATCCGCAAGGACGAGGCCGCGGCCCTGGCCGACGCCGTGGAAAAGACCCGGGCGGCGCAGGAGGAGCGTCAGCGCTACGAACAGCTGGCCGACGACGCCCGCAAGGCGGCGAAGGACGCCCGGGGCGCGCTGGACGCGCTGGTGGGCGAGCAGTTGGAGACCCGCATACGGGACGTGGCCCTGGCCGAGCGCGTGCGCGAGCGGCTGGACCTGCTGCGCGGCGGCACGGCGACGGTGCCGCCCG
>JAFUWR010000080.1 GCA_017471125.1 Clostridia bacterium
AGCTCCAACGTCGGGGACTTCTGGACCTTCGACTGATGCTGGCTGTGCGGAAAAGGGGCCTCGCGCCCCTTTTCCTTTTCTGCCGCCGGGACGCGGCCCGTGGGATCATTCCACGGTCCACGCCCCTGCGGGGGAAAAGTGGGGAGAGTGGAGTGTGGAGAGTGGAGTTCTGGTTCAAATCCTTCGGATTTGTTCTGATCAAACATGATGGTCCGGCGATGGAACGCCGCTTATAGTGTCAGAATCAAAAGAAATCCGTCAGGATTTCCACATCAACTCCACACTCCACTCTCCACACTCCACTCTAAAAAAAATCTCCCCCATCAAATGCGCAACCGACCAGGAGGTAAGATATGGACAAGATTCGCTTTGGCGTGATCGGCGCGGGCGGCATCGCCGACCGGCGGACGATCCCGGGCATGCTGCTCTGCGACGAGGCGGAGCTGGTGGCCGTGATGGAGATCAACATGGAGCTGGCGGAGAAGTGCCGGGCCAAGTGGAGCTGCAAGCGGGCCTACGACAGCGAGGCCGCGCTGCTGGCGGACCCGGAGATCGACGCGGTGTACATCGCCTCGCCGGTGGTGCTGCACGCCAGGCAGGCGATGCTGGCCGCGGACGCGGGCAAGCACATCCTGATCGAGAAGCCACTGGCGATGACCTCGGAGGAAGGCCAGAAGGTGCTGGACTACTGCGAGGCCAAGGGCGTCAGGATCGCGGCGGGCCTGATGATGCGCTTCGGCGCCTACGTGCAGGCCATGAAGAAGGCCATCGCGGACGGCAAGATCGGCCGTCCCGTGTCGGGCCTATCGCAGTTCACCTGCTGGTACCCCGACATGCCCGGCGTGTGGCGGCAGAGCAAGAAGGCCGGCGGCGGCGGCGCGATGATGGACATGGGCGTCCACTGCATCGATCTGATGCAGTACGTGCTGGGCACCCGGGTCAAGCAGGTGGCCGCGTTCCACGACACGCTGTCCTTCCACTACGAGGTCGAGGACTCGTCCATGGTGATGCTCCGCATGGAGAACGGCGTGCAGTGCATGGTGCAGTCCAACTTCAACATCCCCGACGAGGCAGCCCGCTGGCGCCTGGAGTTCTTCGGCGACCAGGGGCGGCTGATGGGCGAGAACGTGATCGGCCAGGTGGACGGCGGCAAGCTGGACGCGCTGTTCCTGGGACCCCAGGGCGGCTACGACGCCGTGCAGGATTCCAAGGCCGTCGAGGGCGAGCACATCGACGTGGAATTCGGCAACCTCTACCAGCGGGAGATCGAGAGCTTCTGCCGCTCGCTCATCACCGGCGCGCCGCTGGAGGTGCCCGCCTCCGACGCCGTGCAGGTCCAGCGCGTAATGGAAGCGGCGTATGAATCCAATGATACTGGCAGGATCATAGACCTGTAAACGGAAGGAGCGAAAAAAATGGCATCGGACAACAAGAAAAAGGCATCGGACTTCAGATACAACACCGGCGAGACCCGCGTGCCGTGGGCGGCGGTGGGCGAAAACTACAACGCCGAGGACGTGATGGCGGTCATCAAATTCATGATGCAGGGCAAGGGCGAGGACTACGACCGCATCATCGCGGACGTGCAAAAGGACATCTACGCCCTGGACAAGGTGTCCGAGCCGCCGGCCAAGCTGTCGCTGGACAACGTGGTGGCCAAGGCCGAGAACCTGTGCGATGAATACCTGCACACCACCGGCTCCACCTTCGTGACCAACTGCACCGCGGGCTTCGAGATCGCCTACAAGTACGCCAACCTGGAGCCCGGCGACGAGGTCATCTTCCCGGCCATCACCTTCATCGCCACCATGGCCTACCCGCTGTCGGTGGGCTGCAAGCTGGTGTTCGCGGACGTGGACCCGCTGACGCTGAACATGGACCCGGCGGACGTGGCCCGGAAGATCACCGACCGCACCAAGATGATCGTGCCGGTGCACATCGGCGGCTATCCCGTGGACATGGACCCCATCATGAAGCTGGCGAAGGCGCACGGCATACTGGTGCTGGAGGACGCGGCCCACGCCTTCGGCGGCAGCTACCACGGCAAGATGATGGGCACCATCGCCGACTTCGGCGCGTTCAGCTTCCACGAGGTCAAGAACATCACCTCCTTCGGCGAGGGCGGCATACTGTGCACCAACATCGAGGCGTTCAAGGGCGACATGCGCCGCGCGCGCTTCCTGGGCACGGACTTCTCCCGGAAGATCAAGGACTGGCTGTATGACGTGACCGCCTGCCAGGGCTGGAAGAAGCCCTTCGTGGCCGGCAACGCCTCCACCACCGAGATCCAGGGCCTGGGCCTGTGCCAGCAGCTCGCCCGCATCGACGAGATCATCGCCGCCCGCCGCGCCTGCGCCACCTACCTCAACAGCCGCCTGGCCGAGGCCGGCGACGCGCTGAGCCTCCAGGATCTGGGCAACGAGGACATCATGCCCACCTTCCACCTCTACAAGCTGCTGGTGGACCCGGAGAAGGCCGGCGGCGACGTGCAGCTTTTGAAGAAGAAGCTGGACGCCCGCGGCGTCACCAACATCCCCCACTTCGGGCCGCTGTACCGCTTCAACATCATGCAGACCTTCGGCTACGACGAGGACGCCATCGCCGAGACCTGCCCCAACTGCGAGGACGTGTTCTACAAGCGGTTCACCCACTTCCCCGTCTACGGGCTCACCAAGGAGCAGGTGGACTACATGGCCGATTCCATCCTCGAGTCCGTGTACGAGATGCAGAAGGGGATCTGACAGAGTACAAGTAAAATGATGAGCTTCAATCGGGAATTCCGGCGCTACGCCCTGCTGAACCTGATCCAGGCCTTCGGCCCCATCAGCCGCACGCAGCTGGCGGACGTGTCGGGATTCCGGCCGGCCACGGTGGGCGAGATCGCCAAGGCGCTGCTGGACGAGGGCCTGGCGGTGGAGACGGGCTTCGCCTCCGCCGCCACGGGCCGCCGCCGGACCATGCTGGAGCTGAACCGCACGGGCATCGGCGCGGTGGGCATCGCCATCACCCGCACCCACGCCACCACGGTGCTGGCCCGGCTGGACGGCACGATATTGCGGGAGGAGACGTGGCAGAGGGGCGCGGACGCCTCGCGGGAGACGCTCTCCGCCCGCATCGCCGACCGGGTGGCCGCGCTGCTTGAAAACGTGGACGGCCTTCGGCTGGTGGGCATCGGCATCGCCGAGCCGCCCTACGACCCCGCCGACTACCGCAAGGACGACTCCCTCACCGTCAATTACGGCCACTTCAACGACTGGATACATTTGAGCCTGCGGCCCATGCTGGAGGCGCGGTTTGATTTGCCCGTGCGCACGTTCAGCGCCGTGACGCTGCCCGCGCTGGTGGAGCGCCAGTACGGCGCGGCCAGGGGGTCGGACAACTTCATCTGCGTGGAGCTGTCCAACGGCGTCGGCGCGTCCATATTCGCGGGCGGCGTGGCGCTGAGCGGGGCCCACGGCACCGCCGGCGAGCTGGGCCACACGGTGGTGGACATCGGGTCCGGCGCGGCCTGCTACTGCGGCAAGACCGGCTGCGTGGAGCTGGGCGCGTCCTTCCCGGAGCTGGCCCGGGCCCTGGCCACGGCCATCGCCCGCGGGGCGCACACGAAGCTGTCCCCGGAGGACATCACCCCCGAGGCGGTGCGCAAAGCCCTGGATGACGGCGACCCGCTGTGCCGCGCCTACGTGGACCGGGCCGCGATGCTGGCGGGCACGGCCATCGCCAACGCCGTGAACCTGTTGAACCCCGACCGTGTGGTGCTGTACGGCTACATGCTGGCCCTGGGCGACTACTACCTGGACCGCCTGCGGGAGGCCATCCGCCACCAGACCCTCGAGATCTCCGGCGGCTACGAGATCGTGACCTCCCCCGCCCTGGAGAGCAAGATCCCCCTGGGCGCGGCGGTGGAGATGTTCACCCATTTCCTGCGCAGCGACGAGTACCGCTGGGTGTACGACATGATGGGAGAAAGTGAGAAGTGACATGAAGCGCTATACCATCGCGCGGGTCGACGGCAGGCCCGACTGGGACGCCGTGCCGACCCTTTCCATCGACGAACAGCTCTGGCGGCCCCCGGTGGACATCGCCGCCTGGGGGCAGGTGGCCTGGGACGACGGGCATCTGTACGTGCGCCTGCGGGCGCGGGAGAAGGACATCCGCGCCGAGCACACCGGCCCGCTGGGCATGCCCTGCGAGGACAGCTGCCTCGAGTTCTTCTTCAGCCCCGTCCCCGGCGACCCGCGGTACTTCAACATCGAATACAACCCCAACGGGAGCCTGTACCTGGGCTGGGGCGACGGCCGGGACGCCATACGGCTGCTGCCCGAACGGGAGTGGCTCAACCCCGTCACATCCCGGACGGAGGACGGCTGGACGGTGGAGTACGCCGTGCCCTTTGGCCTCGTGCGGATGTTCGCCCCGGATTTCCGGCCCGTCCCGGGCATGGCCATCCGCGCCAACTGCTACAAGTGCGGCGACCTGACCGCCGCCGAGCACTACCTGGCGTGGAACCCGTGCACCAGCGAGGCGCCCAACTTCCACCGCCCCCAGGATTTCGGGGAGATGACGTTCGGATAGGATGTGATGACCATGATCTCTGACACCGCGCTGGCGGCGGCCCGCGCCGCCTACGACATCGAGCGGGACTGCATCGAGGAGATGAAGGCGTACTTCGACGCCGAGGCCTTCTCCAAAGCCGTGGCCATGCTCAGGGACGCGCCGCGCATCGGCGCGACGGGCTGCGGCCATTCGGGCATCGTCTGCCAGCACATCGCCCATTTGCTGTGCTGCATCGAGCGGCCCGCCCGGTTCATCTCCCCCGCGGAGGCCGTGCACGGGGCGACGGGCTTCTTGCAGCCGGGGGACGTGATGATCTTCGCCTCCCGGGGCGGCAAGACCCAGGAGCTGATGCCCATACTGGACATCTGCAAGAAGAAGGGCGTGTCCGTCATCGCCATCACGGAGAACACCGCCTCCCCGCTGGCCGGGGCCGCGGACGTGGTGCTTAAACAGCACGTCAACCGGGAGACCGACCGCTACAACGCCCAGGGCACCACCAGCACCACCGCCGTGTGCGTCATCGCCCACGCGCTCCAGGCGGCGCTCATCGAGGAGACCGGCTATCGCAGCGAGCAGTTCGCGCTCATCCACCCCGGCGGTGCAGTGGGAGAGAGGTTGAACAAGAAGTAGATCTTTGGGAAACGACCTCTCAGTCATCGCTTCGCGATGCCAGCTCCCCTGAAAGGGGAGCCAAGATATGCGCCGACTCACCTTGCCTCGCCCCCCCGTGGGGGAGAGGGGGTAAAATAACGCGGTGTGACTTGCGTCACACCGCGTTGTCCTTCCAATGCTTCTTGTCCCGGTACATGGTGGCGTCGGCCCGTTTGAGGGTGTCGGCCAGGCACCGGTCCGCGGCGGGGTCGTAGACGGCCATGCCCAGGGCGAGGGAGGTGTGCTCCCAGTCGTTCTCGACGCCGGCGTTGGCCTCGTCCACCCGGCCCTGGAACCGCTCCAGCAGCGCCTCGCGGGCATCGAATTCCTCGTTTTGCAGGATGACCACGAACTCGTCGCCGCCCACGCGGAACACGGGGCTGTGGGGAAACGCCTTGCAGATGACCCGGCAGGCCCGCTGGAGGTACACGTCGCCCTTCTGGTGGCCGTAGCGGTCGTTGATGGTCTTTAAGTCGTTGCAGTCGAACATCATGACCGCGTAGCGGCGCTCCTCCGGCGGCAGGTCGTCGAGCTGGCCGGAGTACAGCTCAAAGGCCGCCTTGTTCTTGACGCTGGTCAGCGCGTCCTTGTACGCCTTGCTGTTCAGGTCGCTGATGTAGACCTTCAAATGCTCGGTCAATTGCTTGAACGACTGGGTCAGTATGCCCACCTCGTCCCGGCCGATCTCGGGCAGGTCCACGTCGTAGTTCCCGGCGGAGAGCTGTTCGGAGGCCAGGGTCAGCCGCTTGAGCGGCCCGGTGACGCGCCGGGTCACCGCCGCGTCGATGACCACGGAGAAGCCCAGCAGCAGCGCGCCCACCAGCATGATCTGCTGGATCAGCACGCGCCACTCCGCCTCGATCTCCTGCACCGGGGCGGTGACGAACAGCCGCAGCCCGTTGTTCAGCGTGGTCCACGCGGCCCGCTTGCGCCCGCCCTGGTAGCTGTACTCCACCAGCGAATCGCTGTCCCGGTTCATGTAGAGCCGGGTGGTCTCGGCCCGCAGCTCGTTGTTGACCTCGCTCAGCAGCGCGCCGGTGCTCAGGTAGGGGTGGTAGATGATCTTGCCGAACTCGTCAGTCAGGAAGGCGTAGCCGGTGTCGTAGATGTCCAGGTTCTGTATCTCCTCCACTAAGAGGTGGTAGCTCACGTCCATGCCCGCCACGCCCACGAAGGTGCCGGCCTTGTAGACCGGGGCGATGAAGGTGGTCACCGTGTCGCCCAAATTGACGTTCAGGTACGGCGGCAGCCAGGTCGGACGGCCCCGGTCCAGCGCCTGGTAGTACCAGCCCACGTGCCGGGTGTCCTCCGGGCTGTACGCCAGCACGTCGGTGGTCTCGGCCTCCTGGAAGTCCGCCACGCCCTGCCGGGTGAACAGGAAGCCCGTCACATCCCTGGAGATCTCCGGGTTCAGCCGGTAGAAGTAGGTCATGGCGCTGGAGGTGTTGTAGGAGATGCTGTGGAAGATGGCGCGGCACTCGGCGATGTAGTCGGACAGGTAGGCGTCGAACGCCCGCTGCTGCTCGCCGTCCCAGTCTCGGGGCGGCAGGCTCTCGCCGGTGCCCTCCGCGCCGACCACGCCGCCCTCCACCAGCGCCACGGCGCTGACCGCGTCGGTTACGTGGTGGGCCGCGATCTCCACGTCCTGCCGGATCTCGTCCAGAAAGCCGTTGATCTCGCTGGCCTTGGCCACGCACAGCTCGTTCATGTGCTGGGTGGAGGCCCGCTGGGCCGTGCGCTGGATGGAGAGTATGGACATGGCCCCGATGCTCACCACGCACACGATGATGATCGCCATGGTCAGAAGCGATATCCTTGTCTGTAATGAATGCAACCCGTTCCGCCCCCTCACTCACTGACGGCCACGTGCCGGTAGTTGGTGCTGGACCAGCCGTTCCAGGACACCTCGAAGCCCGACACCCGGCTGTTCACCACGAACAGGTGCAGCTTGGAATACAGCGGTATCCACGCGGCGTCCTCCTGGACGATCTTCCGCTCCAGCGCCCGGTATTCCGCCAGCCGCGCGTCCTCGTCCACGATGGCGCGGGCCTCGTTCACCCGGCGCATCACCGCGCCGTCCGGGTAGCAGAGGCTGCGGGAGATGGTGTTCTCGTGGCTGCCGAAGAACGTGTAGATGAAGTTGTCGGGGTCGTCGTAGTCCGCGGACCAGGTGGACACGTAGCAGGGCAGCAGCCCCGCGTTCCGGCGGGCCATGTATTCCTCGCTGGACAGCGCCGTGACCCGCGCCCGCACGCCGATCTTGCTCCACATGTAGGCGATGATGTCCAGTTGGTTGCGGTCGTTCTCCGAGGCCGACGCGGTGCAGCACAGCTCCAGGTCGAAGCCGTCCGCGTAGCCCGCCTCCTTGAGCAGCGCGGCGGCGGCGTCCGGGTCGCACGGTATCTCCGGCAGCGTCGGGTCGAAGCCCAGCAGCCCGTGGGGGAAGATGCCGTTCTCCACGTTGCCGCGGCCCGAGACCATCGCCCGCATCAGCGTCGGCCGGTCCAGCGCCAGCTGGAGCGCCCTGCGCACCCGCGCGTCGTCGAGAGGCTTGACGGACTCGTTCAGCGCCACGTAGGTGATGCCCGCCCTCGGCCCGCGGACGAGGCTCGTGCGGTAGATGTCGCCGTGGATGAAGTACTCGGCCTCGGGGCCCAGGTACTCCAGATCGAGGATGTCCAGCATGCCCTCGTCGTAGAGCATGCGCTGGGACACGGTGTCGGTCAAGAACAGCATGCGCAGGCCGTCGCAGCCCGGCGGCACGTCCCAGTAGTCCCGGTTCACCGACAGGCGAAGCTCCACCCCCGGCTCCCAGGCCTCCAGCGCGAACGCGCCGGTGCCCACGGTGGCCTCCACCGTCTTGCCGAAGTCCTCCCCCGCCGCCTCGGTGCTCTGCTCGTCCAGTATGGACGCGCCGGGCGTGGACAGGCAGGCCAGGAAGGGCGCGTAGGGGTATTGCAGCGCGATCTCGAAGGTCAGGTCGTCGATGGCGCGGAAGCCCTTGAGCGTGTCCGCCTCCCCCGCCCGAAGCGCCTCGGCCCCGAGGATGCTGGTGGCGATGTCCTCGTTGACGCTGTCGGGGTGGGTCAGCAGGCGAGTGAAGGTGTAGCCCACGTCCGACGCCGTCAGCGCGGAGCCGTTGCTGAACCGCACGTCGGGCCGGAGGAAAAAGGTGTACGTCAGCCCGTCCGGGGAGATGTCCCAGCGCTCCGCCAGCGACGGCACCAGGCGGCTCTCGCCGTTCTCGGTCTGCACGTCCACCAGCCGGTCGAATACGTTCAGCGGCACGGTGTAGTACTCCGTGGTGCACTGGGGGTCCAGGGTGGTGGGCTCGTCGTCCACGATGCGCAGGTAGCGGCTCGCGTCCGCCGCCGCGGCCTCCGTCGCCGCCGGCGCGACC
>JAFUWR010000081.1 GCA_017471125.1 Clostridia bacterium
GTTCCAGAAGCATCCGCGCATCCGCGTGGTCTCCATGGAGGACGGCTTCAAGGGCAACGCCAGCTTCTTCAAGTACGCCCGCGACCTGGGCAACCGCCGCGGCGACATGTACGAGATCGGCCTGTGGGAGGATTCCATCGTTGAGAGCGGCAACGACATCATGTACGCCATCAACATCCCCCAGGAGAGCGTGACCATCCCCGAGACCATGGACGCCATCCGCGCCGCCATGCAGATGCAGCCCACCCGGGAGACCGGCACCGCCGAGACCAACAAGTATTTGGGCATCGGCAAGTTCAAGAAGTAAGCACCTCAATGTTCGCCCGCCCTTTGCCCGCGAATGGGCGAGGGGCGGGGACATCGGCTCATATGGGAGGAGGAGATACCCATGAGATTCGGCATCTATACGCTGGATGAAGTGAATGTGAAGGGCAAGACCGTGCTCTGCCGCGTGGACATGAACCAGCCCGTGGACAAGGCCACCGATACGTTGAAGAGCGTCCAGCGCATCACTGCCTGCGCGCCCACCGTGAAGGAGCTCTCCGACAACGGCGCGAAGGTCGTGCTGCTGGCCCACCAGGGCAGCGACATCGAATACAAGAACTTCTACTGCACCCGTCCCCACGCCAAGGTGCTGACCGAGCTGCTGGGCCGGGAGGTCAAGTGGATCGAGGATGTCTGCGGCCCTACGGCGCGGGAGGCCATCAAGGCCATGAAGGACGGCGACATCATCCTGCTGGACAACGTGCGCTTCTGCTCCGAGGAACAGACCCTGTTTGAAATGAAGCTCCAGCTCACCCACGAGCAGCAGGCCCAGACCCAGGTGGTCACGAAGCTGGCCCCGCTGGCGGACCTGTACGTGTGCGACGCCTTCGCCGCGGCCCACCGCGACCAGCCCACCCTTTGCGGCTTCGAGCAGGTGCTGCCCTCCGCCATGGGCCGTCTGTTCGAGCGGGAGTACTGCGTGGTCAGTGAGCTGATGGAGAAGCCGGAGCACCCCTGCGTGTTCGTGCTGGGCGGCTCAAAGATCTCCGACGCCTTCATGATGATGGAGACCGTGCTGGGCTCCGGCGCGGCGGACACCGTGCTGACCGGCGGCCTGGTGGGTCAGATATTGCTGGCGTCCCAGGGCGTTGAGATCGGCAGCGGCACCCTCGGGTTCATCAACAAGTCCGGCTACGGCGACTTCATCGAGAAGGCCAAGGGCATCTACGCCAAGTACGCGGACAAGATCGTCCTGCCCGTGGACCTGTCCCAGATCACCGACGGCAAGCGCGACGAGGCCAAGGTGGGCGCGATCCCCGCGGACTTCAACGCGATGGACATCGGCGCCGAGACCGCGGCGAAGTACCGCGAGATCATCCTTGCAGCCAAGACCGTGTTTGCCAACGGCCCGGTGGGCGTGTTCGAGGTGGCCGAGAGCGAGTACGGCACCAAGGTGCTGTTCGAGTCCATGGCCGACACCGCGGGCTACACCGTGGTGGGCGGCGGCGACAGCGTCACCGCGGCCAAGAAGTACGGCGTCACCGACAAGCTGGGCTACATCTGCACCGGCGGCGGCGCGCTGATCCGCTTCCTGACCGGCGAGGAGCTGCCCGTGGTCAAGGCCCTGCGCCACGCCGCCAAGGCGTTTCCGATGGGGGAATGACGCCCTATGAAGATAGAATTTGGCTTCGGTACCGGCGTTCAGAGCGTCGAGGTGCCGGATAAGAACGTGATGGGCATACTGATGTCCAACGACGTGCCCCGTGGGCTGATGAACGAGGAGGAGGTCAAGCGCGCGCTTGAAGACCCCATCGGCACGCCCCGGCTCAGGGACATCGTGAAGCCCGGCGAGAAGATCGCCGTCATCACCAGCGACATCACCCGTCCCTGCCCGACCTACCGCATCATGCCGCCGCTGCTGGACGAGCTGTACGCGGCGGGCTGCAGGGCCGAGGACATCACGCTGGTGTTCGCGCTGGGCAGCCACCGCTGCCACACCAAGGACGAGATGCTGCACCTGGCGGGCGAGCGCGCCATGAACGAGATCAAGTGCGTGGACAGCGACCCCGACGACTGCGTGCACATCGGCGACACCGCCTGCGGCACGCCCGTGGACATCACGCGAGTGGTCGCGGAGGCCGACCGGCGCATCTGCCTGGGCAACATCGAATACCACTACTTCGCGGGCTATTCCGGCGGCGCGAAGGCCATCATGCCCGGCGTCTCCACGCCCGCGGCCATACAGGCCAACCACAGCATGATGGTGAAGGAGGAGGCCTGCGCGGGCAACCTCGAGGGCAACCCCCTGCGGCAGGACATCGAGCAGGCCGCGGCCATGACCGGCGTGGACTTCATCGTCAACGTGGTGCTGGACGAGCACAAGCAGATCGTCCGCGCCGTGGCGGGCGACCTGGTGAAGGCCCATCGGGAGGGCTGCAAGTTCCTGGACAGCATGTACATGAAGCCCATCGAAAAGCGGGCGGACATCGTCATCGTGTCCCAGGGCGGCGCGCCCAAGGACCTGAACCTCTACCAGACCCAGAAGGCGCTGGACAACGCCAAGCACGCGGTCCGGCAGGGCGGCACGATCATACTGATCGGCTCCTGCAAGGAGGGCCTGGGCAGCAAGGTGTTCGAGGAGTGGCTGATGGCCGCGCCCACCGCGCACTCGATGATCGAGCGCATCGGGCGGGAGTTCCAGCTGGGCGGCCACAAGGCCGCGGCCATCGCCATGGTGCTGGAGAACGCCGAGATCTACCTGGTCAGCGACCTGGAGGACAGCTTCGTGGAGCGCATCTTCTTAAAGCCCGCCCACAGCGCCCAGGAGGCCCTGAACAAGGCGTTCGAGCGCCTGGGCCCGGACGCCACGGTGCTGGCCATGCCCTACGGCGGCTCCACGCTGCCCCGGGCGAAAGCATAATCCACAATAAACGACGACGCGGGGCGAACGTTCGCTCCGCGTCAAATCGTTTACCGCATGGAGGGGATGACCTGTTTCTTTCTAAGGTAGGCCATAAAGGACAGGCACAGCACGATCTGCAAGGCCGACGAGCAGGGCGTCGCCAGTCCGATGTGGAAAAGCGACACGGGCACCCGGCGGCTCATCAGCCACGACACGGGCACGCGCACGCAGAACGCGCTGACGATGCCCTGGAGCATCACGAACCGGGTCATGCCGATGCCGTTGTAGAAGCCGATGAAGCAGAAGAAGATGGGGGTCAGCAGGCAGTCGATGCCGTAGGAGCGCAGGTAGTCGGCGGCGGCGGCCACCACCTCGGCGTCCTTGGAGAAGATGCCCGCCAGCAGGTCGCCCCGGAAGAAGGACAGGTAGAACATGACGATGGCGATGCAGAAGGACACGCCGATGCCGTAGCGCAGGGACTTGACCGCCCGGTCGTAGCGGTTGGCCCCGGCATTCTGCGCCACGAACGCAGCCATGGCCTGGGAGAACGACGAGGGCACCAGCATGATGAACCCGCACACGCGCTCGGCCACGCCCACGCCCGCCGAGGGCACCACGCCCAGGGAGTTGACGATGGCCTGGATGACCAAAAACGATATGCCCACCAGCAGGTCCTGGAGCGCGATGGGCAGGCCGAGGCCGACCACCTCGGAGACGATCTTTCGGTCGAAGCGGATGTGCCGCCGCTCCAGGGAGAAGGGGAGGGACTTTTTGCTGATGAGCCACAGCGACGCCGCCACGCTCACCGCCTGGGCGAACACCGTGGCGATGGCCGCGCCCGCGGTGCCCATGTGGAAGCCCGCCACCAGCAGCAGGTCGCCCGCGATGTTGCAGGCGCAGGCGATGGCGACGGTGATCAGGGGCGTCGTGGAGTCGCCGATGCCGCGGAACACCGAGCCGATCAGGTTGTAGGCGATGATGACCAGCGTGCCGATGCCGCAGATGCGCACATAGCTGACCGTCAGCCCGTAGGCGTCGGCGGGCGCCTGCATGACGGTGGCGATGACGCCCGCGCCCGGCGCGACCAGCAGCGTCATCACAACGGCGATCATGCCGAACAGCACGATGCACGCGCCGATGGTCTCGCCGCCCTTTTTCGCGTTGCCCTCGCCGATCTGCCGCCCCAGCAGGATCGTCGCGCCCATGGCGAGGCTGGACACCAGGTTCGTCAGCGTCATCATGATGTGGGAGCCGGTGGCCACCGCGGACACGTCCGCGGGCGTGCCGAAGCGGCCGACCACCAGCAGGTCCACCGCGCCGTACATGGACTGCAAGAACAGCGCCAGCAGCACCGGCAGGGCGAAGCGTATCAGTGGGGCGAGTATCCTGCCCTCGGTGAAGTTGTTGGGCCGTGCGGAGCGTTCCATCGTTTCCCTCCCGTAAAAAGCCGGACGAGCGGCAGTCAAAACCACCGCCCGGTCCGGCGAGCTTTCCTATATGTAATTATAACCTGTGTACGGGAAGATTTCAGGAGGGAACGTGTTAAATCAGGCCTCCGCGGTCACACGCAAAAGCTCCCGCTCCAGCGCGGAGACGCTTCCCCGGGACAGCTTCACCAGCCGCGCCCCGTGCTTCTTGGCCTCCTTGCTGGCGGAGATGACCAGCGGGTGGGACACCGTGTCCATGCACAGGAAGATGAAGTCCGGCTTGCCCAACTGGTTGGCGAAGCCGCCCTTCTTCAAGGGGATGGCGCGGGCGCGTATGTTGTACTTCGCGCAGAGGTCGCAGTACTTCCGTCCCATACATTCGTTGCCGCCGATGATGATCGCGCTCATATCCGGTCTCCCTTCGGTGCATTAGTATTATCTAACTGTTTCTATGTTAGCATATACTAATCCATTTGTCAAGCGCAAAATGATAATAATGCTGGATTATCCGCGGGAAACGTGGTATAATGGGGCATACGCATTTTCTATCGCGACCGATCAGAGAAAGGATGTGTCCACATGACCGATACGAACCGCGTGCCCGGCTGCGGCGGCGAGCGCTATGTGCCCTATGAGGAGCGCACCGGCAACGAGTCCATCGTCTACTTCACCCGCGACCTGTCCGCCGAGGGCCTGCGCAAGCTCTACAAGCGCGTCAACGGCAACATTTGCGGCAAGGTGGCCGTGAAGCTGCACACCGGCGAGCAGTACGGCCCGAACATCCTCCCCCGTGACTGGGTGGAGGATCTCATCAAGACCGAGCTTCCCGACGCGAAGATCATCGAGACCAACACCTTCTACGAGGGCGACCGGGACACCACCGAGAAGCACAGAAAGACCCTCGAGATCAACGGCTGGACCTTCTGCGACGTGGACATCACCGACGCGGACGGCACCGCCGACCTGCCTGTGGACGGCAAGTGGTTCGACCACATGACCGTCGGAAAGACCCTGCCCGACTACGACTCCATGGTGACACTGACCCACTTCAAGGGCCACACGATGGGCGGCTTCGGCGGCAGCAACAAGAACATCGGCATCGGCTGTGCCGACGGTAAGATCGGCAAGAAGATGATCCACCAGGCCGTGGACAGCGACGACCAGTGGAGCATCGCCGAGGAGGAGCTGATGGAGCGCATCACCGAGTCCACCAAGGCCACCATCGACCACTTCGGCCGCCATATCTGCTACATCAACGCCATGCGCAACATCTCCGTGGACTGCGACTGCGCGGGCTGCCTGGCCGAGCCCGTGGTGACGCCGGACGTGGGCCTGCTGGCCTCCACCGACATCCTGGCCGTGGACCAGGCCTGCGTGGACCTGATCTACGCCCTGTCCGAGGCCGACGGCGCGGCCATGCGGGAGCGCATCGAGAGCCGCCACGGTCACCGTCAGCTCTCCTACATGCAGGAGATGGGCATGGGCAACCGGCGCTATATGCTGATCGACGTGGACAAGGGCGACGCCCGCATCCAGCCCGCCGATGCGGTGGCGGGCGTGGTGCCCTTCGTGGAGCTGCCCGAGGTGGCCGAGCGCCGCATGAAGGCCCTGGCCGCGATGGCCGCCGCCCAGGCCGCCGCCGAGGCCGAGAAGTAACCTGACAGGGGCCGATGCCCTATAACGGACATGGAGCGGCGCTCCGTGTCCGTTTTGACTGTGCCTGGGAGGTGACGCGCTTGAAGCGGAGAAAGACCCGGCGGGAGATCGTGCGGGGCGTTGTGGCGGACGTGGTCATCGTCGCGCTGGCCGCGGCGTGCCTCGTGCTCTACCTGAACGCCAGCGACAAGCAGGCGTCCCACCAGGCGCAGATCATGCGGCAGGCCTACGAGAGCGAGGCCCAGCCCAAGCGCGACCGGCAGCGGGGGCAGGCTATCTTCCAGGACCTGCTCAAGTCGATCCGGGAGGCGCTTCCCGGCATCGCCTGCTGGGGCGACGACGCGATGGCCGGCACAGCCCAGTCGAACCTGCCGAAGTCGCTGCTTGCGGCGATACAGTCGGACCTGTACGGCGACCTGTCCGACACCTTCACCGAGGCCGCGGGCGTGCGCGTCGCCATCAGCGGCATGATCCCCGTGCACGACCTGAGCTTCGCGGGCGAGGGCCTGCGGGAGCTGGCCGCGCGGACCGGGGCGCGGGAGCTGCTGGTGGGGGAGGGCTTCACCATCCCCGCGAGCACCGACCCCGTGGCCATCAGCCTCACGGACGGCGCGGGGCAGGCGCTTTCCTTTGTCGGCGCGAACAACGCCCGCATGGGTCGGGTGAGCATCGACGGGATCAACGGCTACTTCTATCCCGCCGAACAGGCCGCGAACGGGCGCGGCGCGGCGCTGGCCTTTGGCCGGGAGCTGTCGGGTGAGGCGCGTCCCGTCCCGGCGGGCACTCCCGTGCGCATCGAGTCCATCAGCCGCTTCGACGCCTGCGTGCCGGTGCTGTTCTTCCGGGAGCGGGACGACCTGTGGGCCGCGGAGGTGGTGGACATCCTCGAGGCGATGGTGGAAGGGAAGGACCATTACATCGTCGTCTGCGCGACGGACGCGGGCTCGCTGCTGGACGCGGCGCTGATCTCCGCCTTCGGCGAGCGCTACATACGCTGCGACCCGTCCGAAGCCGTCGACTGCGACGCTCTGGCCGACCGGGTGCTGACGTACCTGGACATGCAGGGGGCGCTGGACGGCGCGAAGTCCGCCGTCGCCGAAGCGCGGGAGCGCCTGCGCCAGCTTGCGCGCGGGTAGTTTTCATCCGTTGACGCGGGCCCCTGTCCGTGCTATAATGTATGGCAGTACAGACATACTTGGAGGCTTTCACTTGATTTCTGATCGACCCTACCGCCCGTCGGGGGGCAAGGTGGCGCTGGGCGTGGTATTAGCGGTGCTATTGGGCATCGCCGCCCCGGCGCTGACGGCGCTGGAGACGGCCCTGCTGCTGCCTGTCATACTGTTGAGCGGCGTGCTGATGGTGTTCCTGCACGGCTACGCGGGCAGGCTCCCGGCGTGGCTGTTCATGACCGTCCAGCTCGGCGCGGCGGCGGTGCTCCTCGGCCCCACGTTTATGTGGATGCTGATGGCGGCGGGCACCTTCCCGGCGATACTGTCCATGCGGGGCATCCTGACGAAGCGCCCGTTCTTCGAGCAGATGAAGCTCGACATCGGCTTCTACCTGGCCGGGCTGCTGGCGGCGGTGACGATCGCCTGGAGCGTGTTCGGCGGCAACATGATCCCACGGGCGGTGGACGCGCTGCGGGCGCAGTTCGAGCTGACCCCGGACCTGTTCTTCCTGCCCTTCGTGGAGGCCGTGAACGCGGCTATGCCGGGCACGACGGTGACCGTCGCCGGCTACCGCGCCCAGGTGATGGCGGTGCTGGAGCTGCTGGGCGAGACCTACGAGCGCATGCTGCCGGGGACGCTGCTGTCCGGCGCGGCGCTGTCGGGCGTGCTGACGGCGCTGTGGGGCAACTGGCTCATGGCGCGGCACGGCATGGCGACCAACGAGAGCTACATAAGCCTCGAGCGCTGGTTCCTGCCCAAGCAGGCCACGGCGGGGCTGCTGCTGATGTGGGTGGCCGCCTACATCCTCTCCGAGACAGGGTACCAGGGCGGCGAGTCGGTCTACATGGCCGTCTACGCGCTGGTGTCCCTGGCATTCTACATACAGGGCCTGTGCGCCGTGGACCGCTTCATGTTCAGGCGCGGCGCGTCAAGCGGCAGGCGGCGGTTCGTGGTGATCCTGGGGCTGATCCTGGGCGCGATATTCAGGCTGTTCAACACATTTTTATTCGTCGTCGGCGCGTTCTCGGCGCTGTTCGGCTCCCACGGGGCCATCTCCAGGCGCGTGGAGATCCGTGTGGAGCGCCGCGACGACGATGACGACGATGACGATGACAACGACTGACGGGAGGCAAAGCACATGAAAGTCATACTGCTCAAGGACATACAGGGCACCGGCAAGAAGGACCAGATCGTGGAGGTCTCCGACGGCTACGGCCGCAACTACCTGCTGCCCCGGAAGCTGGCCAAGGAGGCCACCACGGAGGCCGTGAACGCCCTGGAGAAGTCCAAGGGTGCGGACAAGCACCGCGAGGAGGTGCGCCGCCAGGAGGCCGAGGTCAAGGCCCGGGAGCTCAAGGGCAAGGTGGTGCAGCTCGAGGTCCGCGGCGGCGAGAACGGCAAGCTGTTCGGTTCCGTGACCACCGACCAGATCGCCCAGGCGCTCAAGGAACAGCACGACGTGACCATCGACAAGCGCCGCCTGGAGCTGGACGAGCCCATCAAGACCGCGGGCCAGCACTTCGTGACCTTAAAGCTCGTGGCGGGCATCAACACCCGCATGATCGTCAACGTCAAGGTGACGACCAAGTAAGCTATGGAACAGTACATCCCCTCGGGCGACACTGCCCGGGTCCTGCCCAGCCACCCGGAATCCGAGCGCAGCGTGTTGGGCGCGATGCTCCGGTCCCGGGAGGCGGCGCTGCTGACCATCGAAAACCTGCGCCCGGACGATTTCTACGATCCCGCCAATCGCGAGATCTATTCCGCCATGCAGTCGATGGCGGCGGTCTCCCGGCCCATCGACCTGGTGACGCTGGACGAGGAGCTGACCCGGCGCGGCAAGCTGGACGCGGTGGGCGGCGCGGCCTACCTGGTGGAACTGAGCCGCAGCGTCCCCACGGCGGCCAACATCCAGGCGTACATCAAGATCGTGGACGAGAAGTCCACCCTGCGCAAGCTGATCGCCGCCGCCGAGCGCATCACCCAGGACTGCTACGCCGGGGAGGCGGAGACCCAGGAGATATTGGAGACGGCGGAGAAGGCCATCTACGACATCACCATGCGCAAGGGCGGCGAGGAATTACAGGCCATACAGCCCGTGCTCATCCGCACGTTCGAGAAGATCGAGCAGCTCTACCAGAACCACGGCCGCATCGAGGGCGTGCCCACCGGCTACGCGGACCTGGACGACATGCTGACCGGCCTGCACCCCGGCGAGCTGATCCTGGTGGCCGGGCGTCCCGCCATGGGCAAGACCTCCATCGGCATGAACTTCATCGAAAACGCCGCCATCCGCGGACAGAAGAAGGCGGCGGTGTTCTCGCTGGAGATGCCCGCCGAGCAGTTGGCCATGCGCATGCTGTGCACCGAGGCGTTCGTCAACATGCAGAGCGTCCGGCGCGGCCAGATCAGCGACGAGGACTGGGGCAAGCTGGCCGACGCGCTGGTGAAGATCGGCCCGGCGTCCATCTACATCGACACCACGCCGGGCATCACCGTGCCCGAGGTGCGCTCCAAGGCCCGCAGGCTCCAGCTGGAGCACGGGCTGGATGTCATCATGATCGACTACCTGTCCCTGATGTCCGCCACGGGCAAGACCGGCAGCCGTCAGGAGGAGGTCTCCCAGATCTCCCGCACCCTAAAGGGCCTG
Source organism: Clostridia bacterium (assembly GCA_017471125.1). GTDB lineage: Bacteria > Bacillota > Clostridia > Christensenellales > Aristaeellaceae > UBA2862. Next base: position 9,790 of record JAFUWR010000081.1, read on the forward strand.
GCGCTCGAATTGGGCGTGCCGGTCATCGCCTTGCAGCAGCTCTCCCGCGCGCCCACGGGCCGCGCCAACCATCGGCCGCAGCTCTCGGACATCCGCGAATCCGGCGCCATCGAGCAGGACGCCGACGTGGTCATGTTCATCCACCGGGAGGAATACTACGACCCGGACACCCCGGACAAGGGCATCGCCGAGCTCATCATCGCCAAGCAGCGCAACGGCGCGCTGGGCACGGTGAAGCTGGGCTGGAAGGGCGAATACACCTGGTTCATGGACCTGTCCCAGCGGGGCAAGGAAGCCGTCACGGAATAAAAAAAGTGGGGGACAGGATGATTTCCTGTCCCCCGCGTGCCGGTGGCCGGACTCGAACCGGCATGGTTTCCCGCCGCATTTTGAGTGCGGTGCGTCTGCCAATTCCGCCACACCGGCGCATAACCTGGCGGTCGGCGTGCAACCTTATATAGTATACCCTAATCCGCCCCTAAAAGTCAAGTGTTTTTTTCGCGCCCAAAAATATGTCTTTTATTTTGCGGCGTTTTGATGTATAATGTTTATCGGAGAGACGAAGGAGGTGGGCGACCGTGGACGAGGAAAGGCTGATCGAGCGCGCCGTGCGGGGGGACGCCCGCGCCTTCAACGAGCTGATGTCGTCCCAGGAGCGCCGCATGTACGCGGTGGCTTTGCGGATGTTCGGCAACAAGGAGGACGCCGAGGACTGCATGCAGGATGCCATGCTGCGCATCTATCGCGCCATCGGCACGTTCAAGGCCCAGTCGTCCTTCTCGACCTGGGTCTACCGCATCACCATGAACACCTGCCTGGACGAGCTGCGCCGCCGCAAGAACCGGCCCAACACGTCGCTGGACGGGCTGCTGGACGCGGGCTGGTCGCCGTCGGACGGCCGGGACACGCCGGAGCAGCACGCGGTGCGGTCCGAGGCGCGGGCGAACATCAGCCGCTTCATCGGCGAGCTGCCCGAGGACATGCGCGCCGCCGTGGTCCTGCGGGACATCCAGGGCCTGTCCTACGACGACATCGCCGCGGCCCTCGACACCAACGTGGGCACCATCAAGTCCCGCATCAGCCGGGGGCGCGAAAAATTGCGCGAAAAAATACAGGCCCACGCGGAACTTTTCGACCGTTACGGCGTCTAATAGACGACATGGAAAAGGGATATGCTCTTGGAGTGCCATAAATCGACGAAAGGAGGGCGCTTGATATGATCTGCAACGATGTGGACCGCCTGCTGGACGACCTGATGGACGATGTGCTGTCCGAGGACGACCGCCGCGGGCTGGAATCCCACTGCGCAGGCTGCCCGGAGTGCGCCGCCAAGCTGCGCGCCACCCGCGAGATGCTTCTCTTATTTTCCGAAATGGCGCCCGAGGTGGACGTGCCCTTGCAGGTACAGGCCGACTGGCGCCGCGCCGTCAAGGCGGAGGCCGACAGTGGCCGCGTGAAGCGCTTCTACAAGCTGGCCGGCGGCGTCGCTGCCGCGCTGGTGGTGGCCGCTGGCGCGACCTTCGCGCTGCGGACGGCTCCGACGACGGAGGTCAGGACCGCCGCGCCCATGATCGCGGAGGAAGACGCGCCGGTCCGCAACGCCATGGTCCAGGCCGACGGCGCTGTGGAGGAAGCCGACGCCGAGGAGAGCATA
>JAFUWR010000082.1 GCA_017471125.1 Clostridia bacterium
CACCAGCTTCACCGCCGCGATCTTCTCCTCGCGACTGAACTCACTCCTGCGTCCCATTCCTTGCGGCCTCCTTCTGTGTTGGTCGTATTATACCACACTTTTCGCTTGTCCGCTCGTTCGGGGCCAGGACAGGGGCATCGCCCCTACATGGCGCTATGGCGTAGGGGCGCCGTTGCGGCGCCCGCCCCGTGCCTCGCGCAAAGGTCGTTCCCGGCGGGCGGCGACCTCATCCGCCCCCTTCGGGGGCACCTTCCCCTAAAGGGGAAGGCAATGCCGCCCCTACAAGTCCCGCATGACCGAGGCGTAGGGGCGCTGCCCTCAGCGCCCGAGGTATTCCTGTTCCCTGTTCCCCGTTCCCTGTTCCCTTTAGTCATTGACTTAACTACACTAAATATGATATGATATTTTAAGTAAACGAAAGGGATGAAACGACAAATGTCAAAGACCATCCGCATGGCGGACATCGCCGAGAAGCTGGGCATCAGCGTGGTGTCGGTGTCGAAGGGGCTGTCGGGCCGGGAGGGTGTGAGCGAGGAGCTTCGGGCGCGCATCTGGGCGACGGCGCGGGAGCTGGGCTACCAGAACACCCGGGAGGCGGCGTCGGCCGCGCCGCAGTCGGGCAGCATCGGCATACTGGTGCCGGATCGCTTCTTCAACGACGACGCCTTCTACAACAGCCTCTACCGGGACCTCTTGACCTCCTGCCAGCGCCGCAAGCTGGTGGCGCTGATGGAGATCGTGTCCAACGAGGCGGAGTGGGCCTGCGCCGCGCCCACGCTGGTGGAAGCCCGGCGGGTGGACGGCCTGATCTTCATGGGCGAGTTCACGTCCGACTACATCCGCGCTGCCACGGCCACCGGTGTGCCCTACGTGCTGCTGGACTTCTTCAAGGACGACATCAGCGCCGACAGCATCGTGTCGGACAACGTCCACGGCGGCTACGCGCTGACCGAGCGCCTGCTGGACGCGGGGCACACGCGGGTGGGCTTCGTGGGCAGCACCTGGGCCACCAACTCCATCATGGACCGCTACCTGGGCTACTGCAAGGCGCTCTACCGCCGCGGCATCGAGCCGCGCCCCGACTGGCGGGTGGAGGACCGGGACCGGGCGGGCGCGTTCATCCCCATCGAACTGCCGGAGGACATGCCCGACGCCTTCGTCTGCAACTGCGACGTGGTGGCCTATAACCTCGTGGAGCTGCTGAAATCCAAGGGCTATCGCGTGCCGGAGGACGTGGCCGTCACCGGCTACGACGACTTCCGCTACGCGCTGCTGAGCCGCCCCACGCTGACCACCTACGCGGTGAACGTGCCCGCCATGGCCGAGGCCGCCACGGCGATTTTGAGCCGCCGCATCCAGAAGCGCTCCGTGGACGCGCCGATGCGGGTCATACCGGGGCACCTGATCGTGCGGGAGTCCGGCTGATCAGCGCACCTGCTCCAGCGCGGGCCGGAGCCGCGAGGCCAGCAGCGCCGCGATGGCGCACAGGGCCAGGTCCGGCAGGAAGGTGGTCAGGCAGCCCGCGATGGCGATGCCCAGCCCCCACTCCGCGGGCGTCTCGAGGACGCAGGAGTACATGAAATAGTAGTAGGCGATGCCGATGAAGTAGTAGACCACCAGCCCGACCACCGCGCCGATCATGAGGCGGACGAACTCCCATCCGTGGGAGCCCTCCCCGTCCTGGCGGCGCGGCAGCTTTTCCGTCAGCAGCCCGATCACGTACGCCGCGGCCAGGAAGCCCAGCAGGAAGCCGAAGCCCGCCCGGAAGATGTACTGCGGCCCGCCGCCGTGGACGAACACCGGCACGCCGACTAAACCCACCAGCAGGTACGCGCCCACGCTCATGGCCCCGAGCCGCGCGCCGAGGAGCATCCCGGCCAGCAGCACGAACAGCCACTGGAGGGAGAAGGTGAAGGGATAGGGCTGGGTCGGCAGGGTGATGCGTATGAAGGCTCCCACCGCCACCAGCGCGGCGAACAGGCCGCAGAGCACGATGTCTATGGTGCGCATCCGCGCCTTGTCTTGCCCGGACATATGGACACCTCTTTCTTCTATAATGTCCACATATTGTACACCTGTAAATAGGAAGCGTTCAAGTGGGGAAAAAAGCCCGTATGTTATATCTTCAATAAGTGTGTTGACACGCTCCATAGGGCGTGCTATAATCGACATATGACGGAAACAGAGGTGATACCCATGCCGAGGCCCCAGCGCTGCCGGCGCATCTGCAACCTGCCGGCGCACCGGCGGTTCGCGCCCGAGGACGGGCCGCGGCCGGAGCCGATACAGCTCTCGCTGGACGAATACGAGGCCATCCGCCTGATGGACCGCGAGGGCCTGACCCACGAGCAGTGCGCGGAGGTCATGCAGGTGTCCCGCACCACGGTGACGGAGATCTACGCCGCGGCGCGGAGTAAGCTGGCCGGGGCCATCGTGGAGGGGCGCGCGCTGGTGATCGAGGGGGGACAGGTCCGGGTGTGCGACCGGAAAGACCCCTGCGGCTTCGGCGTGTGCGAGGTCATCTGTGACGACGAAAAGGGGGAAGTATGAACATGCTCGAGCTCAAGAACATCCGCTTCGACGTGGACGACGACACGGGCCACGTGGACATCCTGAAGGAAGTCAGCTTTTCCATCCCGGAGAACAAGTTCGTGGTCATCACGGGTCCCAACGGCGGCGGCAAGTCCACCATCGCCAAGCTGATCGCGGGCGTGCGCATGCCCACGGGCGGGCAGATACTGTTCGACGGCAGGGACATCACCGGCCTGGACATCACCGGGCGCGCGAAGCTGGGCATCAGCTACGCCCTCCAGCAGCCCGTGCGGTTCAAGGGCATCCAGGTGATCGACCTGCTGCGCATCGCGGCGGGCAAGAGCCTGACCGTGGCTGAATCCTGCGAATACCTGTCCCGGGTCGGCCTGTGCGCCAGGGACTACATCAACCGCGAGGTCAACGCCAGCCTGTCCGGGGGCGAATTGAAGCGCATCGAGATCGCGACGATCCTGGCCCGGGGCACGCGGCTGAGCGTGTTCGACGAGCCGGAGGCGGGCATCGACCTGTGGAGCTTCCAGAGCCTCATCCGGGTCTTCGAGGAGATGCGGGCCTCCATCGAGCACAGCTCGATACTGGTCATCTCCCACCAGGAGCGCATCCTCGACATCGCGGACGAGATCATCGTGGTGGCCGATGGGCGCATCGCCCAGCAGGGGCCGCGGGATCAGGTGCTGCCGACGCTCATCGGCACGTCCTCGGCGCTGCCGGGGTGCGAGAAGCTGCAAGGGGGGAACTGACATGGATACCATCCAGAAGCGCATATTGGAAGAGGTGGCCGACCTGCACGCCGTGCCGGAGGGGGCCTACAACATCCGCGCCAACGGCCAAAGCGCCGGGCGCAGGAGCACTGCGGACATCGAGATCACGTCCAAGGAGAACGGCAGCGGCATCGACATCCGCATCAAGCCCGGCACCAAGAAGCAGAGCGTCCACATCCCGGTGGTGCTGTCCGAATCCGGCTTGAAGGAGGTCGTGTACAACGACTTCTACATCGGCGAGGACAGCGACGTGGTGATCGTGGCGGGCTGCGGCATCCACAACTGCGGCGACCAGGATTCCCAGCACGACGGCGTCCACCGCTTCCACGTGGGCGCGAACGCCAAGGTCAAGTATGTCGAAAAGCACTACGGCGAGGGCGACGGCGCGGGCAAGCGCATCCTGAACCCCGGCACCGAGGTCTACATGGACCGGGACAGCTTCATGGAGATGGAGATGGTGCAGATCCGGGGCGTGGACTCCACCGTGCGCGACACCATCGCCAAGCTGGACGCGGGCGCGCGGCTGGTGGTCAAGGAGCGCCTCATGACCCACGGCAGCCAGTCCGCCGTCAGCACCTATAAAGTGGAGCTCAACGGCGCGGGTTCCTCCGCCGACGTGGTGTCCCGCTCCGTGGCCAGGGATGATTCCTACCAGAAGTTCGACGCCACCCTCGAGGGCAACGCCCCCTGCCACGGCCACACCGAATGTGACTCCATCATCATGGACAAGGGGCGCATACTCGCCGTGCCCTCCCTGCTCGCCAATAGCACCGACGCCGAGCTCATCCATGAGGCCGCCATCGGCAAGATCGCCGGGGAACAGCTCGTCAAGCTCATGACCCTCGGGCTCACCGAAGCCGAGGCCGAGGAGCAGATCATCAATGGGTTCCTGAAGTGATGGATAGTATATAAACGGCCTTGCGGAAGAACGTTCATATCGCAGTATTTGGTTTGGACCAATCAGTCGAATAGCGGCGAAGCTCTGGAAGATACAGAGCTTTTGCCGTTATTTTGATTGACATATGTGGTTGATAAATGCTATTATTAGACGTGTATCGATCTATCGATGCAAAAGCATTTCAGCTTGTCCGTTACCACTGTGATATGAACAAAGGCACTATTTCAATAGAGCAAAAGACCTCTCATAAGGAGTAGCGAAATGAATCAGAGTATTGGCTATTCAACGGGATTCGGTTCCTGTGTTTGCGGAGATTCTCTAAAATTGCTTAGGGAATTAGCAGATAATAGCATTGATCTTGTTCTAACGAGTCCTCCTTTTGCTTTGCAACGGAAAAAGGCATACGGAAATGAGGATCAAACAGAATATGTTGAATGGTTGTGCCAATTCGGTAAGCTGGTTTATAGGAAGCTAAAGGAAAATGGCAGTTTCGTTATCGACATCGGTGGAGCCTATGAAAAGGGCCGTCCGACATACAGCCTTTACCAATTTAAGACACTGATACGATTTTGTGACGAGATCGGTTTTTTTCTCGCGCAACCATTCTACTGGCACAATCCAAGTGCGCTACCTGCTCCGATCGAGTGGGTCAATAAAAGAAAGATTCGCGCGAAAACATCAGTCAATACCCTATGGTGGTTGTGTAAGTCTCCATACTGCCAATCGGATATAACGCAAGTTTTGACGCCATATTCCAACAGGATGCAGAGGTTGTTGGAGAAACCGGAGGAATTTATCAAAGAGGATGGAACAGTGCGTCCATCGGGCCATGTTTTGGGAAAAACTTCCTGGGAAAAGAATAATGGAGGCGCGATCCCACCAAATCTATTGCAAATCCCGAATAGTGAGAGCAACAGTCAGTATCTGAGGTATTGCAAGAGATTAGGCGTAAAGGGGCATCCTGCGCGTTTTCCTGCCGCATTACCGGAATTCTTTATTAAAATGCTTACACATGAAAATGATATGGTCGTTGACATTTTTGGGGGAAGCAATACAACTGGGATGGTGGCAGAGCGTTTAGGCAGACGATGGAAAACTTTTGAATTGTCACAGGAATACGTGGCATCGTCTATTTTCCGTTTTGTTGGTTCCGTAGAGGAAGCAAAAATATCCTATGATACGATATTGGCGGGAGGCTTTATAGAACTCAATCAAAGGAAGAGAGAACCGGCATGAGTTAGGCCGGTTCATCTCTTCTGTCTGGCTTTCTTCTTAATAGCAACTCTTTCCTCTTTCTCTCGACGGAGTTTTTCAAAATACGCCTTTTGTACCGGGACATATGGCTTGGTGTCTATGACTGTCATAGGATCGATAGGATAATCATCGCCCTCCTGGTATATCAGTATTCCGTGTTCTTCAATATAGGATAGAGGTATTTTCGGATTGTTTAAGGACGAAACTTTCTGTAACTGTTCCTCCCATTTCTCAAACAGAGGCTGTAATTGTTCGTTGCCAATGACATATATTTTTTTCAGGCGGATGCCGTCATATATTGATACAGACCAAGGGACTGTACGATATTTTTCGATTATAGACGCATTGAGATGATGATTGGTTGTAATACCCCCGTTGCGCTTGGATATGTCGAGAGATTTCAATTCCCATTGGCAACCATTCAAATCTACGCCGTCATTTCCCTCTCTTCCCGGAACAGCTTTCATGTTAAGATAAATGAGTTGCTGAAGAATCTCGGCGCCGTTATCCTGAAAGATATTGTCGATCCCAAATTCGGAAGCTATATCCTGTAATGTGCCTAATTGCAGCCAGAGGATATCGACAGAAGTTTTATCTTTTACATAATTGGCGCTCATATACTTTGGGATCTCGTGAGACATTTTGATTTCTCCTCATATATCTAAAAACAATTCTGAAATGCTGATATTCAGACCGTCCGCTATCTTCTTGATATTCCTTAGTGAGATATTTCTCTTTCCTGCCTCAACAGAAGCGAGATAAGTTCTATCCATATTGATCTTCAATGCAATTTTTTCCTGGCTCAATCCAGCTTCTGATCGCAGTGTCTTTATCCGATCGCCCAGTTGAGCAAGAATATCATCA
>JAFUWR010000083.1 GCA_017471125.1 Clostridia bacterium
CAAACCTGACTTTTACAATTGACGCGCGGGGCGAATCCTGTTATAATAGAATATATTCGATCATGAGCGATGTAAACTTTGGGGGTCGGAGCTTGAACAGCAAATTCATCGTATACCTATTAAAGCGATTGCTGATGGCTATCTTTACCATCTTCCTGGTCATAGCCATCACTTTTTTTGTGATGCACGCCATACCGGCGAGCCCGTTCAGCAGCGAAAAGGCGAAGAGCGACGCGGTGGTGGCGGCTCTCGAGGCCAAGTACGGCTTCGACAAGCCCGTGGGCATACAGTTTTTGAACTACCTCTGGAACGTGCTGCACTTCGACTTCGGCCTGTCCACCGGCTGGGTGGGCAACACGGTGTTTGAGCTCATCAAGGGCGGCTTCGCCTACTCGGCGCGCATTGGCTTCTCCGCGGCCATCATCGCCCTGAGCTTCGGCATCGTCTTAGGCAGCGTGGCGGCGCTCAACCGCGGGAAGCTGGTGGACCAGGTCATACAGGTGCTGACCACGGCGCTGGTGTCCATGCCGTCCTTCGTGATGGCGACGCTCTTGCTGTTGATCTTCGCCCTGCGCCTGGGGTGGCTCCCCAGCATGGGCAACCAGCCGGGCGGCCTGATCCTGCCGGTCATATCGCTGAGCCTCTATCCCATGGCCTACACCACGCGCCTCCAGCGCTCGAGCATGCTGGACGTGCTGGGCCAGGATTACATCCGCACCGCCCGGGCCAAGGGCGTCGCCAACCGCAAGGTCATCTTCAAGCACGCGCTCAAGAACAGCCTGACCCCGGTCATCACCTACGCCGGCCCGATGATGGCCTACATCCTCACCGGCAGCATGGTGGTGGAGAACATCTTCTCCGTGCCCGGGCTGGGCCGCCTGTTCACCAACAGCATGCTCCGCACGGACTACATGATGATCATGGGCGTGACCATCTTCCTGGCCACCATGATCATCCTGCTCAACTTCGTGGGCGACATCCTCTACAAGATCGTCGACCCGCGCATCGACCTGAATTGAGGTGAGTAAGATGCTGAACGACAACATGCCGAAGAAACAGTTTTTGAGCCTCCAGGTCGATCCCAAGCTCTTCGAGAAGGCCGGCGAGGACGAGAAGGCCCAGCAGGTGCAGATGCGCGAGAGCGTGTCCTTCATGAAGGACGCCATGCGCCGCCTGCGCCGCAACCCCATCGCCATGTTCAGCCTGTGCCTGATCGTGCTGATCGCGCTGATCGCCTTCGTGGTGCCCAGCTTCTATCCCTATTCCTATGAGAAGCAGGACGTGTCCGCCCAGTACCTGCGCCCCTTCGAGTACAGCCAGAAGGAGCAGATGAAGATCGACAAGGGCTTCAAGGTGTTCCCGCACATCATGGGCACCGACGCGCTGGGCCGGGACTACGCCATCCGCGTGATCTACGGCACCCGCATCTCGCTGCTGGTGGGCATCTTCTCGGCGCTGATCGTCATCGTCATCGGCATCATCTACGGGGCCATCTCCGGCTACTTCGGCGGGAAGGTGGACATGGTGATGATGCGCATCGTGGACGTGATCTACTCGCTGCCGGACGTGCTGATCGTCATACTGCTGTCCGTCGCCATCAAGGACTGGGTGAGCACGTCGAAAAACCCGCTGATCGCGCGGCTCGGCGCGGGCATGGTGAGCATCTTCATCGTGTTCGGCCTGCTGTACTGGGTCAGCATGGCGCGTCAGGTGCGCGGCCAGGTGCTGTCCATCAAGGAGCAGGAGTACGTGCTGGCCTCCAAGGCCATCGGCGCCAGCCCCGCCCGCATCATAAGGAAGCACATGATCCCGAACTGCGTGTCCGTCATCATCATCATCGCGGCCATGCAGATCCCGAGCGCCATATTCACCGAGAGCTTTTTGAGCTTCCTGGGCCTGGGCGTGTCCATGCCCATGCCGTCGCTGGGGAGCCTGGCCTCCGACGCCCGCATCAGCCTCCAGAGTTACAGCTACCTGCTGGTGTTCGCGGCGGCGGCCATATTCCTGATCGTGCTGTCCTTCCACCTGCTGGGCAACGGGCTGCGCGACGCCTTCGACCCGAAACTGCGTTCATAAGGAGGATGTGAGAAAAATGAGCCTGTTGGAAGTCAAGGATCTGCACACCTCCTTCTTCACCACCTCCGGCGAGGTCAAGGCGGTCAACGGCGTGAGCTTCTCCCTGGAGGAGGGGCGCGTGCTGGGCATCGTGGGGGAGAGCGGCAGCGGCAAGTCCGTCACCGCCTATTCCATCATGCAGATACTCACCCACCCGGGCCGCATCGTGTCCGGCAGCATCAAGCTGCGGGGCGAGGAGCTGGTGGGCAAGACCGACGAGGAGATGCGCAAGATCCGCGGCAACAAGATCAGCATCATCTTCCAGGACCCCATGACCAGCCTGAACCCCACCTTCACCATCGGCAACCAGCTCCGCGAGGCCATCATGCTGCACACCGACCGCGACAAGGCGCAGGCTGACGCCCGGGCGGTGGAGATGCTCAAGCTGGTCGGCATCTCCGAGCCGGAGAAGCGCATCCACCAGTACGCCTACGAGCTGTCCGGCGGCATGCGGCAGCGCGTGATGATCGCCATGGCCCTGGCCTGCGAGCCGGACATCCTCATCGCCGATGAGCCGACCACCGCCCTGGACGTGACCATACAGGCGCAGATACTGGAGCTGATGATGGACCTCCAGAAGCAGCTCGGCATGGCCATCATCATGATCACCCACGACATGGGCGTCATCGCCAGCATGTGCGACGAGGTCATCGTCATGTACGCCGGGAACATCTGCGAGCGCGGCACCACCAACGGCCTGTTCTACGACCCCCAGCACGAGTACACCAAGGGCCTGATGCGCTCCATCCCCGACATGTCCGACGACGACAAGAAGCGGCTGATCCCCATCAGCGGCACGCCCGTGGACCTGCTGAACCTGCCCAAGGGCTGCCCCTTCTCGCCCCGCTGCGAGGCCGCGATGAAGATATGCCTCACCGAGCGGCCCAAGGAGTACTGGGTGGGCGAGGATCACCTGTCGGCCTGCTGGATGAACGTGAAAAACGGCGTCTGCCTGGCCGAGAACCCCAAGCGCGCGAAGGAGGAGGCATGACCATGGAAAACAGCAGCTTCACGCCGAATCCCGAATACCTGGTGCAGGTGCACGGCCTGAAGGAATACTTCCCGATCAGCACCGGCTTTCTCAAGACCACGATGCTCAAGGCCGTGGACGACGTGTCCTTCAACATCAAAAAGGGCGAGACCCTGGGCCTGGTGGGGGAGAGCGGCTGCGGCAAGAC
>JAFUWR010000084.1 GCA_017471125.1 Clostridia bacterium
GGCAAGATGCTATTCCACTCCACGCTGATGCGCATCATCGGCCGCACGGCCTTTCCCATCTACGCCTACTGCATCGCGGCGGGCTGCGTGTACACCAAGGACCACGTGAAGTACCTGTCCAGGCTGGCGCTGGTGGGGCTGATCTCCCAGCCCTTCTACGCGGTGGCGCTGGACCACACCTTCCCGTCCATGTATACCATCGCCTTCAAGGATAACCCCGTCGGCGCGGTGGTGAACTTCTACGTGCAGAGCTGGGGACACCCCAGCATCTTTCTGACGCTGGTGCTGGGCGTGATGGTCATTTGGACGATACGGGAAAAGCAGCTCACGCTGACGGTGGCGCTGGCGCTGTTCATATGGCGGTTCACCAAATATGTGGATTACGGGTGGAAGGGCGTCCTCCTGATGGTGCTGTTCTACCTGTTCATCACGAAATGGTGGCTGTCCCTGCCGGTGATCGTGGGCTACATGGCCTGGTGGGGCTTGCAGGGCGGGGGCTATCACCTGTTCGGCGTCAACTTCGGCATGCAGGCTTTCGCCATGCTGGCGCTACCGCTGATCTACATCCACACCAACAGCAATTTGAAGATCAACAAATGGGTGTTCTACCTGTTCTATCCCGCCCACGTCGTCGGCATGCTGCTGATCGAGATGGCGATGGGGATGATCTGACGAGCTACAAATGAGGGTCAATAAATGAAGATCGCATTGATCGTGCCGGCTTACAGGCCGACCAGGGACATGCTGCCGATGCTTTCGCGCTTCGCCCAGGACGAAGCGTTCGTGCCCGTGGTGGTGAACGACGGCAGCGGCCCGGAATACGCGGAGATATTCGCCGCCGTCCCCGAGGGGTGCATCCTGCTGACCCACGAGGTCAACAAGGGGAAGGGCGCGGCGCTCAAGACCGCCATCGCCTACGTGCTGGACAAGCTGCCGGAGTGTGAGCTCGCGGTCACCGCGGACGCCGACGGCCAGCACCGCTACGAGGATATCCGCCGGGTCACCGACGTGGCGCGGCAGCATCCCGGCACGCTGGTGCTGGGGAGCCGCGCCTTCGACGGCGACGTGCCCTTCAAGAGCCGGTGGGGGAACGCCATCACCCGCGAGGTGTTCGCCATCGCCAGCGGCGTGAAGATCCGGGACACCCAGACGGGCCTGCGTGCCTTCGACCGGGCGTGCATGGAGAAGTTCAGGGACATCCCCGGCGAGCGCTACGAGTACGAGATCAACATGCTGCTCTACGCCGCCCGGGAGGGCATCGACATGAAGGAGGAGACCATCGAGACGGTCTACATCGACGACAACTCCGCGTCCTCCTTCCACCCCTTCCGAGATTCCTTCAAGATCTACGCCTGCATATTGAAGTTCGCGGCGTCGTCCCTGCTGGCCTTCATCGTGGACGCGGTGATGGTGCTCGTCATGATGGCCGTCACCGGCGGCAACGTGCGATTGAGCCAGGTGGTGGCCCGCGTGGTCAGCTCCACCGTCAACTTCATCGTCAACAAAAAGGTCGTCTACCAGAGCAAGCAGGACTGGCTGCCGGAATTGTTGAAGTACGCGGCGCTGGCCATCGTGAACCTCGCGATCAACCTGCTGCTGGTGAAGCCCCTGTCGGACCTGCTGGCGGGCCGGTTCTTCCTGGCCTACCTGATCGTGCAGGTGGTCATGTACGCGCTGAACTTCGTCTTGCAGGGGAAGCTGGTGTACAACAGGAAAAAATGAGGTTAAATCCCTTGACAGAATCCCTTTAACGTGGTAGACTATGACCATAAGCGACGACCGGGAACAAGTAACCCTACGCTGGACCCTCAAGAGAGCCGCCGGGCGGTGCGAGGCGGCGGGTGACGGTGGGGCGAATACATCCCGCGAGCTTCGCACTGAAAGGCGTGCGCCGAGTAGGCTGCGACGGTCCTCGCCCGTTAGCGCGATAGGGTATAAGCCGAAAGGCCGTACCCGACGAGGGCGTTCCTCGCGAGAGGGCGCTGAATAGAGGTGGTACCGCGGAACATCCGCCCTCTGTGTCAACCGGCACGGAGGGCGTTTCTTTGCCCTCCTGCCACCACGAAAAGAGAAGGGGAGATCACAAATGTTCATCAAGCTACTTATGTTGGTCGTTTTCTTCGCCATCATGATCGGCGTCGGCTTTTACAGCCGCAAGCACGCCACGGACGTCAACGGCTTCGTGCTGGGCGGCCGCCAGGTGGGACCGTGGCTGACGGCGTTCGCCTACGGCACCTCCTATTTCTCGGCGGTCATCTTCGTGGGCTACGCCGGACAGTTCGGCTGGAGGTACGGCATCGCCTCCACATGGGTGGGTCTGGGCAACGCCTTCATCGGCTCCCTGCTGGCCTGGGCCGTGCTGGGACGCCGCACCCGCATCATGACCCAGCAGCTCAACTCGGCCACCATGCCGGAGTTCCTGGGCAAGCGCTATGACAGCCGGGCGCTCAAGATCGGCGCGTCGGCCATCATATTCATCTTCCTGATCCCGTACACCGCGTCGCTGTACAACGGCCTGTCCCGCCTGTTCGGCATGGCCTTCAACATCGACTACACGGTCTGCATCATCATCATGGCCATACTGACCGGCATCTACGTCATCGCCGGCGGCTACATGGCCACCGCCATCAACGACTTCATCCAGGGCATCATCATGCTGGCGGGCATCGTGGCGGTCATCGCGGCGGTGCTGAACGCCAACGGCGGCTTCATGGCGGCCTATCAGGGCCTGACCGAGGTGCCCTACGAGGGCATGAAGGGCCAGTTCGCGTCCTTCTTCGGCCCCGACCCGTTCAACCTGCTGGGCGTGGTCATACTGACCTCCCTGGGCACCTGGGGACTGCCCCAGATGGTGCAGAAGTTCTACGCCATCAAGTCCGAGAAGGCCATCGCCAAGGGCACCATCATCTCGACCTTCTTCGCCATCGTCGTGGCGGGCGGCTGCTACTTCCTGGGCGGCTTCGGACGCCTGTTCTACGAGCGCATCGACCCCTCCCTGTCCGGCACCCCCGTGGGCGGCTTCGACGCCGTGGTGCCCGCGATGCTCGAGGGCCTGAGCCCGCTGCTGCTGGGCGTGATCGTAATCCTGGTGCTGTCGGCCTCCATGTCCACGCTGTCCTCGCTGGTGCTGGCCTCGTCCTCCACGCTGACCCTGGACTTTTTGAAGGACAACTTCATCAAGGACATGGACGAGAAGAAGCAGGTGTTCATCATGCGGCTTCTGATCGTGGTGTTCATCCTGATCTCCGTCATCATCGCCATCGTGCAGTACTCCACCACCGTCAACTTCATCGCGCAGCTCATGGGCATCTCCTGGGGCGCGCTGGCCGGCGCGTTCCTGGCCCCGTTCATGTACGGCCTGTACATGCGGAAGGCCACCTGCGCCTCCGCCTGGTGCAGCATGATCTTCGGCGCGGGCATCATGGTGCTGAACATGCTGGTGAAGCCCATGTTCCCCGCGTGGCTCCAGTCCCCGATCAACTGCGGCGCGTTCGCCATGATCGCAGGCCTGGTGATCGTCCCGGTGGTCAGCCTGTTCACCCCGAAGCCCGAAAAGGGCCTGGTGGACTTCGCCTTCGCCGGTTACGACCAGAAGGTCGTCGTCTCCGCCAGGGATTCCCTGGGCGATTCCGACCCCGCGTAACGGCTTTTTATAGCGAAATCCCCGGACCAATCGCGGTCCGGGGGTTTGGCTGTGTCAGGAATCCTTGACCCGTCTTGCGCGCTTCTTCTGGTACAGCGCGCTGCCGGAGCGGTAGGCCATGGGCGTGACGTTCTTGATGGCCTTGAAGCGCTGTATGAAGTGGCTGATGTCGCAAAAGCCCAGCTCCTGGGCGATGCGCTCCACGGGCCAGCCGGTGGTCTCGAGGAGGTAGCAGGCGTGGCTGATCTTGCGGTTCATCACGTACTTTGAAAATGTAGTGCCCATCATCTTCGAGAAGAAGGACGAGAAGTAGGCGGGGTGGTAGCCGAAGGCCTGCGAAATTTCGGTCAGGCTCAGGCGGTGGTCGATGTTCTCGTCGATGTACTTCAGGATGTCGTGGTTCACCGCGCGGCCGCTGGATTCGATCTCCACGCGCTTGTAAATGCACATCAGTATCTCGTAGAGCTTTAAGCTGATGCCCGGCCCCTCGTGGATGGGCTGGTAGAGTATGGACGTGCA
>JAFUWR010000085.1 GCA_017471125.1 Clostridia bacterium
CCCTGCTTCTTGAGGGTCAGCACGCCGTCCTTGCTGATGCTGGCGAAGGAGGTGGGCACGACCTTCCAGGTCACGGTCTTGACGGCCTCGTCGGGGGTGCAGACGGCCTTGAGGCTCACGCTGGGCTTGGCGACATCGACCACGTAGTGGCCCTCGGCGTTCTTGGTGTAGCCGGGCGCGGTGACCTCGATGTCCTTCGGGATGGAGTGATCCTCGATGTTCAGTTCCACTTCGCCGGTGACGGTCTTGTCCTTGGTGGAGGTGGCGACGACGGTGATCTCGCCCTGCTTCTTCACGGTCAGCACGCCGTCCTTGGTGATGGAGGCGAAGCTGCTCGGCGTGACCTTCCAGGTGACGGTCTGCACGGCGATGGCCGGCAGGCACGCGGCCTTGAGCTTCACGGTGGGCTTCGCCACGTCCACGGTGTAGGTGCCGTCGGCGTTCTTGGCATAGCCCTCGGCGGTGATGCTGATCTCCTTTGGGACGGAGTTGTCCACGATGTTCAGCAGTATCTTCTTGGAGACGGTCTTGGTCTTGGCGGAGGTGGCCACGATCATGACCTCGCCCGTCTTTTTCAGCGTGACCGCGCCGTCCTTGGCGATGGTGACGTAGCCGGTCGGCCCCTCGAAGCTCCAGGTGACCTCCTGGCTGGCCGTGGCGCTGGGGTTGCAGACGGCCTTGAGCTGCACCTTGCCGGCGGAGAGCTCGACGGTGTAGCTGTCGACCTGGGTGTTCGGGTCCACGGTCATGGGATAGCCCACGGCGGTGAGGGTGATGCTGTCCGGCACGGTGGGGTCGGGAGCGCCCTTGCCCTCGACGGTCACCTTGTACTCCTTCTTGCCGCCGTACTTGCAGGAGACGGTGATGGTGTACGTGCCGGGCTTGGAGAAGGTCGCGAGGCCCTTTTCGCTGATGGCCGCACCGCTGCTGATCTTCCAGTAGATGCGGCCGCCGTCCCAATACATGATGGGGTAGGCGTTGTACTGGACGTTCACGTCCTTCCCGTCCAGCCTGACGTAGTCCGGGCCGGAGACCAGTATGTCATGGGCGCTGGGGATCTTGGGGCTTATGCCCTCGAGGATGACGTTCTTACGGAAGCTGATCGAGATATCCTCATACTTTTCGTTCTCGTTCTCGAGGGTGTACATGTCCCCGTCCATGACGACGTAAGCGCCGCCGGCCGCGGCGGTCAGCTTGCCGCACTGTTTGATATTCACCGTCAGGTAGCTGTCGCAGTTGAGCTCCAGCATGACCAGGTTGGGCTTGCTGCCCATGTTCAGCGTCGTCAGGGGGCAGCCGACGACGACCAACTCCTCCACCGCGGTGCATCCGCTGACGTCGAGCGTGGTCATGGACGGATTGTTATCGAAGCTAAAGACTAAGACATTCTTGCACTGGCTCGCGTTGACGCTCTTCAGGGCCTTGTTGTTGCCGAGAGCGACCTCGGTCAGGTTGGCGCACTGGTTGAGGTCGACGTCGGTGATATAGTCGTTGTCGTAGATGGACAGCATGTCGAGCGCCGTGAAGGTCCCGATGCCCGCCACGCTCTTGATGTTGCCGCCGTTGGACTTGTCGAGGTCGATCCGGTAGACCTTTTCGATCTCGCTCGCGCTCAGAAAGCCGTCCTCGTTGATGTCGTAGTTGTACGTTATGTATTTCCTGAACGCCTCGTCCGGGAAGGTGCTGGCGATGCTGACGCCGTCGGTCTGGGCCGCGGCCGCGCTCACGACCTTGATGTTGACGGTCACGCTTATGCCGCTGGCGTAGACTGAGACAGAGGCGACGCCGGGCGCGTAGGCGGTAAAGCGGTAAAGTCCCGGTTCGTCCTCAAACAAGCTCTCGGACTTGAGGCTCTGCCCGTAGTTGCCTCCCAGATATAAGCCTTCGGTATGGTCGTCGTAGTAGGCTTTGGCCTGGAGCGTGATGGTGTCGCCGACCTTCATGGTCAGCTGCTGGCCGTTGAGCACCTTGCCGCTGTCGTCCATGATGTCGACCCGCTGGGGCCGGGTCACGTCCTGGGGCGTCGCCGGATTTTCGACGTAGAACCGGGCGATATAGGTGTGGCCCTGCTGGGTGAGCACGGAGACGATCGCCTCGCCCAAGCCGTTGGCCTTGAGCACGTTGTTCTCGATGACGGCGACGCCGTCGTTACTGGTGTAGCCGGTCGCGGAGGTGCTGCCATCCGCGTAGACCAGCGGGAACGAGGTGCCCTTGACCAGCGTGTAGGTGCCGCCGTCGAAGTCAAAGATCATCTTGCCGTCGGCGGTCCACTGGTTGTCCGACACGGGGATGGCCTCGGCGGACAGCTCGTCGCCCGCCTCGTCCGCGAGGACCTGCAGGTCCATGGGCGCGAGCTCGTCGGCCTGGGCCTCGATGTCGTCCGAGACCTCCGCCTCCAGATCGGCCTCCGCCTCGGGGACTTCGCCCAGGTCGAATACGATCTCCTCCGGCGCGGCCTCGATGGCTTCCTCCATCAGGGCCACGGGCGCGGTGAGCAGCAGGCAGGCCGCCAACAGGGCCGCCAGCCACTTGTTCAGCGTTCGCTTCATCGTTACGTCCCTCCATTACATCGTGATTGACACAAAGTTGACATAATAAGGGTACAATAAGGAAACGTTATTGTCAATGTAAGAAGGTTTACGTTTTTAGCGGGGGGGGGGTTAAGGTTTTATGACGGGAATGTAATATATGGAAACGGCGGCGAAGCTATGCTCCGCCGCCCGGTAAGATGGCCTTATTCCTCCTCGTCCGCCTCGGCGATCTCGAGGTACTTCTCGAACACCGCGTCCAGCTCGGACTCGTCGTCGATGGAGGCGTAGCAATCGTTGCCCTCCTCGTCGGTCTCGATGCGCAGGATCACCAGCTCGTCCTCGCCCACGTCCTCCATGGGCTCCAGCGGCACCAGGCAGACGTAGGACACGCCCTCGTGCTCCAGGGTCATCAGGTGCTCGAACTCCACCTCGTTGCCGTCCTCGTCCACCAATTGCACGATGTCCTCGCGCTCCATATCCAGCTCATGGTTCTCACTCATAAAATATACACTCCTCAAATAGTTTTTGGGATGCTCATCCCGCCAGCCGCCCCGGTCCAGGAAGGACTGGAGGATGTAGGTCGCCGCCAGCTTGTCCACCACGTCCCGGCGCTTCTCGCGCCGCACGTCGCCCTGGATCAGCAGGGAGGTGGCCAGCTTCGTCGTCAGCCGCTCGTCCTCGAAGCGGACGTCCAGACCCGCGTCGGTCAGGAGCTTCGCGAAGTCACGGACGCGCTGGGCCTGGAAGCCCTCGGTGCCGTCCATGTTCTTCGGAAGCCCGCACAGCACGCGGCCGGTCTCATATCGCCCGCACAGCTCGATCACACGCTGGGCGTCGCGGGCGTGGCCCTTGGTCCAGATCGTCTCCACGCCCTGGGCGGTCAGGTCCAGCGCGTCCGACACCGCCACGCCGATGCGACGCTCGCCCACGTCCAGGCAGATCACCCGCACGGCTCACACCACCTTTATGCAGAATTGGGGACAGGCCCGGGCGCAGTAGCCGCAGAACACGCACTTCGACGAATCGACCCGCGCCCGGCCGTCCACGACCTGTATGGCATGCTGCTTGCAGCGCTCGGCGCACCTGCCGCAGCCCTCGCACCAGTCGTGGACCATGATCCGCCGCGGCCGGTCCTTGAGCGCGTCGAGCAGGGAGAAGTCCCCCTCGAAGGCGGCGGCGTTGGCGTCGATCTCCTCGATGGTCTGCATGCCCAGCGCCACGCTGTCCAGCAGCGGGCTCTCGATGGCGTACCGGAGCGCCGCTTCGTTGTCCGATATGAGGTGCCCGCCGCCCAGCGGCTTCATGGCGAATATGCCGATGCCCATGTCCCGAGCCGCGCGGATGGCGGCCTCCATGTCCTCGCGGGCGCCGTCCTGTATGCCGATGCCCGCCCGGTTGATGAGGGGGTGGATGACGTCGATCATCGGGAACCTCGGCGCGGCGGCCACGCAGGCCGAGAAGTGGGTGCTGACGCCCACGGCCCCGATGTGCCCGCGCTCCTTCTGCTTTTGCAGGTAGATGAGCGCCTCCTCGTGCCCCCGCAGGGTGTAGAGGGATTCCTGCTCGTGCAGCATGAACAGGTCCACGTAGTCCCGGCCGATGCCCTGATACGCCCGCTCCAGCGCCGCCCGGGCGGTCTCCTCGTCCCAGCAGTACGCCTTGGTGCTGACGACGTAGTCCGGCGCTTCCTTGAGCGCCAGCCTGATGTGGGGGTAGGTGCCGTAGAGGTCCGCGGTGTCCAGGAACCGCACGCCGCGCTCGTAGGCGTGGATCAGCAGCCGCGCCCCGTCCTCCGGCGGCATGTCCCGCTGGAGGGGCGACATCGTCAGCGTACCGAAGCATAGCCGCGAGACCATGAGCCCCGAACGGCCCAGTTTGCGCATTTCCATGATCCCTACTCCCTACTGCCTACTGCCTACTCCCTAATAAAACAGGGCAGGAAACTCAGCGCTTCCGGCCCTGATCTGATGTCGATGACGGGACTACTTGTCGTGCTCCTCCACGTAGAAGCGCACGAATTCCTCCAACAGCTCGTCGCGCTCGAGACGGCGGATCAGCGAACGGGCGTTGTTGTAGCTGGTTATGTAGGTGGGATCGCCGGAGATGATATAGCCCACCAACTGCATGATGGGGTCATGCCCCTTGGCCTTCAGGGCCTGATAGACCACTTCGATGATCTCGGCGGCAGATTCAGGGGCATCCGCGGGGATGCGGAAATGCCTTGTTTCGTCCATCCTGCTGTTCATAGGGCACCGCCTTTCGAGCAAACCAATTTCATCCTTATCCATTATAGCACATCTCACTGAAAATATCAAATGTTTTCGCGACTCGTAATAAAAACTCTAAATATCGTTCGGGCGGACATCATCAGCGGCAGCGCGCAGAGCATGCCGGGGACGCCGCCCAGGGACGCGCCGCCGTAGATCGACAGCAGCACCGCGGCGGGGGAGAAGCCCGTGAGGCTCCCCATGATGCGCGGGGACAGGAGCGCCGCGTCCGCCTGCTGCACCAGCGTCAGCGCCCCCAGGCACAGCGCCGCCCGGACCGGGCCGTCGCCCAGCGCGATCAGCACCGCCGGGACGCCGCCGATAAACGGGCCGAAATAGGGGATCATATTGAGGAGGCCCACGATGCCGCCCAGTGTGGCGGCGCTGCGCACGCCGACGAGCCACAGCCCCGCCGCGGACAGTACGCCCACCGCCAGCGCGATGGTCAATTGTGCCTTCAAATAAAGCCGCAGCTCCCGCGACAGCGCCCGCCCCGCCCGCACGGCGTCGGCCCTATACCGAAGGGGCACGAGCAGCTCCAGCCGCAAAAGCAGCCGGTCCCGGTCGCACAGGAAG
Source organism: Clostridia bacterium (assembly GCA_017471125.1). GTDB lineage: Bacteria > Bacillota > Clostridia > Christensenellales > Aristaeellaceae > UBA2862. Next base: position 5,375 of record JAFUWR010000085.1, read on the forward strand.
AAGAAGCACAGCATCAGCATCCTCGACAGCCGGGACACCGCGTCCGCGAACCCGCCCGCGAAGGCTACTGTGCCCGTGGCGAGGCCGGGGAGCAGGCCGGTCAGCCCGTCCAGCTTGGGCGCG